>JAYTOS010000341.1:0-19692 GCA_043747705.1 Bacteroidota bacterium | reverse complement strand
GAATTCCGAACGTCCCGTAAGTATTAATAATGCAAACGGTGGCATGCGGGTAAGGGAGGATTCCTTTCAAAGAGTTACTGATTAAGCCTTACTAAATACAGCCCACAACATTTATTGTTCGCCAGAAAAAAGGGCCTGCAAACAGGCAGGATATTACTCTGTTTATTTTACTCTTATTTTATCTACTTTCATAAAATCATATTTCAATAAATATCTATGAATTACACTATAGTTTTAGGATTGGCTGCTGCTGTCTGTACCACTGTTTCTTTCCTGCCGCAAGCCATTAAAACAATACAGACAAAAAATACTTCAGGTATATCATTGTTTATGTATTCACTTTTTGCTTTTGGTACGCTTTTGTGGCTTTTATTTGGTTTATTTACGCTTAATATACCCATTGTAGCGGCCAATGCAATCACATTGGTGTTTTCAATTATTATTCTTACTTATAAAATAAAATATAAATAAACATATATCATTATGAATTGTACTATCAGGTTAAAAGGCCAGTCTGCGCTGGTTACGGGTGCTAATAGCGGTATTGGTAAAGGCGTAGCTATAGCTTTGGCAAATGAGGGTGCCAATGTAGTTGTGAATTATGTTACACACCCTGAAGCAGCGCAGGATGTAGTAAATGAAATAAAGCGTAATGGAGGTAATGCTATTGCTATCCAGGCAGATGTCAGTAATGAAGAACAGGTACAACAGATGTTCCGGGAAATGTGTCATCAATTCGGAACAATTGATATACTTGTGAATAATGCAGGATTACAAAAAGATGCCTCTTTTAAAGACATGACGCTTGCCGATTGGCAATTGGTTATTAATATTAACTTAACCGGGCAGTTTTTATGTGCCCGGGAAGCAGTAAGGGAGTTTTTGCGTAGGGGAATGGTGCCGGAAAGAAGCAGGGCACTAGGAAAAATTATTTGCATGAGTAGTGTGCATGAAGTAATCCCCTGGGGCGGACATGTGAATTACGCTTCATCTAAAGGTGGGGTTATGATGCTGATGAAAAGTATGGCACAGGAATTGGCACCTGACAAAATCCGTGTTAACAGTATTGCTCCGGGTGCTATTCAAACCCCCATTAACCATACTGCATGGGAAACACCTGAAGCATTAAAAAGCCTGCTTTCATTAATTCCTTATAACCGCATAGGGCAACCTGGGGATATTGGTAACCTGGCTGTATGGCTGGCGAGCGATGAATCTGATTACATAACGGGTACTACTGTTTTTATGGATGGTGGTATGACACTTTATCCTGGTTTTAGTACCAATGGATAGTTAAATAACATTACAGAAAATCAATCTTTATGAATGCAGAACAACAACGGATCACTGAAAACGCTGCCAAAGAAATCCCTTTGGAACTATGGGGGCCTTATGTGAGCGAAAGACAGTGGGGAACCGTACGGGAAGATTACAGCGGGAATGGTGATGCCTGGAATTATTTTCCACATGATCATGCCAGAAGCCGTGTTTACCGTTGGGGAGAAGATGGATTGGCAGGCATTTCAGATTATGAACAAAACGTATGTTTTTCGATTGCGCTATGGAACGGGAAAGATCCTATATTGAAAGAGCGCCTGTTTGGGTTGACAAATGGAGAGGGAAACCATGGAGAAGATGTAAAAGAACTTTACTATTACTTAGATAATGTGCCTTCACATTACTACATGCAGTATTTGTATAAATACCCACAGGAGGCTTATCCATATGAAGACTTAGTAACCACCAATAGTAACAGGACAAAGGTTGAGCCTGAGTATGAAATACTTGATACCGGTGTTTTTAACGATAATAAATATTTTGATGTATATATAACATATGCAAAAGAAAACTGTAAAGATATTTTTATTAAAATAGAAATTTTCAACAGGTATTCTGCCCCTGCAGAAATTACTATCCTTCCCACACTATGGTTTTATAATAAATGGCAATTTAATGGGTTACAACAGAAGCCATCTCTTACCTATGTTAACGCAGAAACAATTACTGTTTCGCATGAAAGATTGGGTGATTATTTTTTTTATTTTCAGGAAACAGAAAAAATATGGTTTACTGAAAATGAAACAAATGAAGAAAAGCTGTTTAACAGGCCCAATGCAACCCCTTTTGTTAAAGATATTTTTCATGATGCGGTTATTCAGAATAAAAATATAACTGATCTACAGAAAAAAAAACAAGGTACTAAATGTTCACCGGTGTATGCGACAACTATTCAGGGTAATAGTTCTTATGTTGTGAACCTGCGTTTAACAAATACGCCTACAGATAACCCATTTGCAAAAGGTTTTGATGAAATATTTAATTTACGCAGGAAAGAAGCGGATAATTTTTATGCAGACATTTTACCAAAAAATATTTCTAAAGAATTAGCATTGATCAAAAGGCAGGCTTTCGCGGGTTTGTTATGGAGTAAACAATATTATCATTTTGATATTGAAAGATGGATTCATACAAGTGATGGAATTACCCCTGTAAGTAACGCAAGATTATCGGGACGAAATAGTGAATGGCAAAGCCTCAAAAACCAGGATATCATTTTAATGCCGGATAAATGGGAGTATCCCTGGTATGCAGCCTGGGATCTCGCTTTTCATTGCATTGCTGTTGCCGCAATTGATTCAACATTTGCGAAAAATCAACTCATCATCCTCACACGGGAATGGTATATGAGTCCGGATGGACAAATTCCTGCGTATGAATGGAATTTTAGTGATGTTAATCCACCCGTTCAGGCATTTGCGGCCTTACAGGTTTACCAGATAGAAAAAGAAAAAACTGGAGTAGGGGACGTTCAGTTTTTAAAAAAAATATTTCAAAAACTACTCATAAATTTTACCTGGTGGGCAAATCGAAAAGATACGAATGGTAATAATGTTTTCGAAGGTGGTTTTTTAGGGCTTGATAATATTGGCGTTTTTAACCGAAGTACACAGTTGCCAAATGAAAAGGCATTGGAGCAGACCGATGGTACGAGTTGGATGGGTATGTATGCTTTAAATATGATGGATATCGCATCTGAAATAGCCATAACTGATAATGCCTTTGAAGATTCAGTCACTAAATTTTATGAGCATTTTACGTTAATTGCAGAAGCCTTAAACGAATTTGGTTTATGGGATAAAGATGACCTATTTTTTTATGACGTCTTAAGCCTTGAGGAAAAAGCACCTATTTCTTTGAAAGTAAGGTCAATAGTAGGATTGTCGCCTCTTTTCGCCGTATCTATTATTAAGCAGGAGCATTTGGATAAATTACCTGATTTTAAAAAACGAATGAATTGGTTCCTCAGATATAGGATTGAAAACAAAAAGCATTTGGCCCAAACACAAAATATCGAAGAAACCTGCATACTTCTTTCTCTAACGGGTAAACAAAAACTATCAGACCTGGTTGAAAAAATTTTAGACGAAAATGAGTTCTTATCACAGGGCGGCATACGGGCTTTAAGCAAATACTATGAAAATAATCCATATAGTATAATTATTGACAACTCGAATTATACTGTTGGCTATGACCCTGGAGACTCAACTTCTGGATTATTTGGCGGAAATTCTAACTGGCGGGGTCCAGTATGGATGCCTATTAATTATTTATTAATCAAAGCAATTAAGAAGTATGCCGAATTTTATAAAGATGATTTGCAAATAGAGTTCCCCCTAAAATCCGGAAAATACATTACACTTCATGACACAGCAGCGATTATCAGTGAACGGAACCTGTCCGTTTTTAAAAGAAATGAAAACAATGAACGACCCGTATATGGGAATTATAACTGGTTTTACCAGCAACCTGGTAACGAAAACTTAATTTTATTCCATGAATACTTTCATGGAGATACAGGAAGGGGATTGGGCGCGAGTCATCAAACCGGCTGGACTGCCTTGGTTACAGATTTGTAGTATTCTCTTTTTCTGCATCTCATTATTTGAATGTTGCCATGGAAAAGAACCTGTAAAGAAGGTTGAATAGTAAAATACTTCAACACTCAAAAATGACATAAACTTATTAGTTCTTTTTTAAAATAGCAGGTGTACTTTCTGAAAATATTTTATTGTCACTTTACCCCATTGCCTTTGGCTTACTAAGTTAATTGGCAGCCTTTGAATATATTTTATATTAATGTCGAAATCTTTATAAATGAATAAAGTAATCTGCCTTTCTGAACAAAAGATCCAAACCAACGATTGGATCTTTTAGGGCCCTTTTTAGAAAAGTAACGGTAGCAGGATCATATTTCAGACACGACCATTTTTTTCATGAAATAGTCCCAGATTTTCTGATACTGACGAATATCATTGCCCGCCTCACATGGTTAGTATAGTTTTGTTTCTATTAACCATTGTGATATGCGGCAAGAGATAACAGATGAGCAAACCATCGCTGAAGTGCAGGAACTGTTTCATTACATTTTTCCATTTTTAAAAATTGATTTTTTTGAAAAGGATTTGACTGATGTCAATAAAATAAATAAGCCGGTTGCCAATACGGGCCGGCGACTGGGTGAATTCAGGCCAGCTAAAAATGAAGCAAGCAGCATATGGCTGGATAAATTCATTAAGGTTAATGAACTTGAACGGTATATTAATGCCACCTACCGTCTGCAGGCCCAGGTATTTCGCAGATCGCGAAATGTATGGTTAGAAACAACCATAACCAATAACTGGACACTCGAAGAGCAGAATAAGCAGGGAGAAATGCTCACAGTGAAAACGAACGATACAAAAACTGATTGATGCATTAATTCCTTAGTTTACTGAGCTTATCAAGGGTTAAAATGGTTATTTTACCTCCTTTGATGTCTATAAGGCCTTCTTCCTTAAAATCACTCAATGTACGTATGGTGCTTTCCGTTGCAGTTCCAGCCAGTTGGGCAAGATCTTCCCGCGATACATGTATGGCAAATATTGAATCTGTATCCTGTTTATAGGTATTTTGTAACTGTAATAATGCATCGGCCACTTTTTTTCTAACTGAATTATAGGCCAGCTTTACCAACTGTTCTTCTTTCTCAATAAGGTTATTACTGATTATCCGGATAAATTTTTTAGCTACTTCAGCATTCCTGTAAAGCAATGAGAAAAAATCTTCTTTTGGCATAAGATATACTTCTGCGTCTTCCATAGCTGTAGCCCTGTCTGTATAACGACCTTCTTCCAGCAAAGCATGATAGCCAAAAAAATCACCTTCTTTATATAATGCTGTTATCAGCTCTTTTCCGTTTTCGGCTGATCTTTCTATTTTTACTTTTCCTTTATTCAAAAAATAGATTCCCCTTGGGTAATTACCCTCTCTGTATATTTCATCTTTTTTGCGGAATGTGTTTCCTTCTTTCTCCAACGCCAGTTTTTTTACATCTGTAATATCTTTCACCACGGATAAAAAATCAGAAAACCCTTCCAGGTTCTTACTAAACTCTTTTTTGAGGATACTTGTTTTTTTTAACCTGCTCTCAATCGCATTCAATAATTCAATATCATCAAAGGGTTTGGTAAGGTAATCATCTGCGCCCATCTCCATCCCTTTGCGCTGGTCCCTACGCTCAGACCTGGCTGTAAGAAAAATAAAAGGGATACCTGCTGTTTTTTCGTCTTTGCCAAGTAAGTGTAAAACGCCAAAACCATCGAGTACCGGCATCATAATATCGCAAACTATCATATCAGGGTTCTCTTTTTGTGCCATGTTAACCCCTTCTTTACCATCCGCTGCTGTTAGAACCTGATAGCCGGCCAATAAAAGAATCTCGGCGGTATTTTCTCGTATGTTAATATTATCCTCGATTAATAAAATTTTTTTACGCATCTGGAGATTGGTTTGGAATAGTAATCGTAATAGTGGTTCCCTCATGTAAGTGGCTATCTACCTTAATAATTCCCTTAAGCAATTCAACATAGCGCGCAATAATGCTCAATCCAAGGCCGGTACCTTGTATGTTGGTAGCATTCCCACCACGGTAAAAACGTTCAAACAGGTGTACTTTATCTTCATCAGCAATTCCGATTCCATGATCCTGTACACGGATGGATAAATCTTGATTTGTTATATTGGTATGAACAAATACAATCGTTTTTTCCGGCGAAAATTTTAAAGCATTGGTAATTAGGTTAATGAGGATGATACGCAATATTTTTTTATCAAATGAAATCGCAGAAATCCCTGTATGCTTATATTGGATAGACTGTCCTTCGTTTGCTGATTGCGATAACTCCTGAACTACGGTTTCTACACATTCCTTTAGTGATAACGTGTCCGGTAAGATTAATACTTTTCCTTCTTCCAGTGTACTGATGGATAATACATCGTCAAGCAGGGCTGTCATATTTGTGATAGATGATTTTATCCGCTTAATATGTTGTTGCTGTTTTTCTTTATTATCTGTTTCACTGTATTTATTTATCAGTGAGAGCGAGGATAGGATAGTTGTTAAAGGCGTTCGGATTTCATGGGAGGCCATGGCAACGAACCTTGATTTCATTTCATTCAATTCCTTTTCTTTTGCCAGTGCCACGTGCAATTCTTTGCGCGAGATCTCCAGCTGTTCCAGTGCTTCTTCCAGGATCATTGTTCTGTCTTTTACCCTTTTTTCCAGTTCCCTGGTAAGATTCTCCAATTCATTTTTTTGCAGTTCAATAGCCGTTTCATCTTTTTTCCTGGCAGAAATATCTATAATAAATGCAATGGTAAAATTGCCAAATTCTGTTTCATAAGGACTAAGGCTGATTTCAACAGGAAACTCCCTCCCATTTTTGGTTATCCCAAAAAGGTCACGGCCCCTTCCCATAGACCGGGCACCGGGATGTGCGTTGAAAGTTCCCCTCAGTTTATCGTGGTGTTCTGCATAACGCCGGGGAATCAATACTTCCACTTTTTTACCTTTAAGTTCATCTGGCCCGTAACCAAACAAGCGTTCGGCAGAGGGATTTGCTACCTGTATATGACCGTTTTCGTCAGCTACCAAAATTCCCTCAGTCGCATACTCAAAGAGGGCTTTGAACTGAATATGATTTGAAAAATTCCCGGGCATACACAAAAATAATTTACAGATAAGACAAATATGCCTATTCCCGTTAGCCTGAAATATGACATACGTCATTTTTTGAAAAATAGGGGTACCCTAATATTGCAACTGTAAAACAGGCTTTATGGCATTACAAACGGCACCCGATTCTGTCCAGTGTTTTCATTGTGGTGAAGATTGCGGTTCAGGCGTTATACATGCCCATGCAAAAGAATTTTGCTGCAGCGGTTGTAAAATGGTGTACGAGATACTGAATGAAACAGGGCTTTGCGATTATTATTCAATTAGCCGAAATCCGGGCATTAACCGCAAAGAGTTAGTAAGGCCCGACAAATTTACCTTCCTGGACGACGAAAAAATTATGAAACAGCTGGTCAGTTTCAGGGATGAAAACCAAACCCATATTTGTTTTTATTTCCCTCAGATCCACTGCAGCAGTTGCTTATGGCTCTTGGAAAACCTGGGCCGCATTAATGCGCATATTATCAGTTGTAAGGTTAATTTTGAGCGGAAAGAAGCTGATATCATTTTTGACCATTCAAAGATAAGCCTGCGAAAAGTAGCTGAGTTGGTTACCTCAATTGGGTATGAACCTTATATCAGTTTCCAAAATTTAAACAAACCCAAAACTACTTTATCGCGGTCTAAAATATACAAACTGGGTGTGGCTGGTTTTTGCTTTGCCAATATCATGCTATTGAGTTTTCCTGAATACCTGGGAATTGATGCTAAAGAAGCACAGCTCCTGTTTGTTTTCCGCAGTCTCAGCCTGTTGCTTTCTTTACCCGTATTTTTTTATGCTGCATCAGAATTTTATTTAAGTGCGTGGAAAAGCCTGAAACATGGGTTTTTAAATATTGATGCGCCAATCGTATTATCTGTACTCATAACTTTTACCAGGAGCCTGTATGAAATAGTTAGCGGTAATGGAGCCGGGTACCTTGATAGTATGAGTGGTATTGTATTTTTTATGCTGGTAGGCAGGGTACTACAGGATAAAACTTATGCAGCCTTAAATTTTGAACGGGATTACACTTCCTATTTTCCCGTAGCGGTTACGAGGCTTTTATCACGCAAAGAAGAAATTGTTAAACTGGATGATATCAAACTGAACGATACTTTGCTTATCCATAATCAGGAACTTATACCTGCTGATGGTATCTTAACGAGAGGTACTGCCCTGATAGATTATAGTTTTGTGAATGGAGAGAGCTACCCCGTAAAAAAAGAAATGGGCGAGATTGTTTATGCCGGTGGAAAGCACCTCAGCAGCAATATTGAGATACTGGTTATTAAAGAAGTTGCCCAGAGTTACCTGACCAAACTATGGAACAGACAGGAACTGAAAGAAGAAAAAAAAAATCAGCAACGCTCATTTGTACATCTGCTTAGCAGGTATTTTACGTGGATTGTTTTGGGTATTGCCGTTTGTGCAGCATTGTATTGGTACCGATTTGCACCTGCCAAGGTATGGGATGCGGTAACGTCTATACTAATCATCGCCTGTCCATGTGGTTTATTACTCAGTAATACATTTACCAACGGCAACATTCTCCGCAGGCTTGCGAGAAATAGTTTTTATTTACGCAATGCCCAGGTAATAGAAGATATTGCCGCGGTAGACCATATTGTATTTGATAAAACAGGGACGCTAACTACTGGCCGTTTTGATAATATCGAATATGAAGGCATGCCTTTAGATGCCAAATTACGTAGTGAAATTTCTGTACTTGCCAAACAGAGTACACATCCCCTATGCCAGTCTATTGGTAAGTGGACCGGCAGTCCAAACAATTTTAAAATTGCTGCTTATAAGGAAGTCGCCGGAGAAGGTATTGAAGGTATAGTGGATGAAGACTTGATATCGCTCGGGTCGGGCAGGTATGTGGCAGGCAAAACAGGAACGGAAGATGTTTCGGCTGTATATGTATCTGTTGAAGGAAATGTGATGGGGCGGTTTATTTTTAAGAACCAATACCGCAATAGATTACCTGAGCTGATCAAAGAATTGAAACGCAATTACGGAATGGCGGTAATAAGCGGTGATAATCCCGGGGAAAAATATACCCTTGCAGAACTTATTGGGAATAATGCAGAGCTTATGTTTAATCAGGGTCCTAAAGACAAGCTGGATTCCATCAAAAAAATGCAGAAAGAAAAACATGTGGTGATGATGATAGGCGATGGATTAAATGATGCCGGTGCTTTGCGGCAGGCTAACGTGGGGATTTCTGTTGTAGAAAATAATAATAATTTTACACCGGCAAGTGATGCTATTTTAAATGCTGCGATGTTGCCCAAGCTTTCCCGGTTTATTCAATTGTGCAGGTTCAATAAAAAAATTGTGATTACCGCTTTTGTTATTTCCGCGCTTTATAACATTATTGGTTTATATTTTGCAGTACAGGGAAGCCTACAACCTGTGATTGCAGCGATACTTATGCCATGCAGCAGCATCAGTATTTTAATGATAACATTCGGGTTAAGCAATATCAAAGCAAAAATGCTTGGAATATAGCCGGGATGGTCAACTCAGCCCTTTAATCAACCTGCTTTCCCCTGCCGGTAAGGGTTCTTATTTCTTTTCTTTTTACTGCTGATTATTAAAACATGACGAATGTCATATTTAGCCTTGAGGCTTATCATTTAAGAAGATAGAGGCAGAAAATACATTTGTGTATTCTAAAAATGTATCATGAGTGCTATTATTCTTTTATTGATCGCGAGTATTAGTGTAGCATCCCTTTTTTTGCTGGGATTTATCTGGTGTGTTAAGAGTGGCCAGTATGATGATGAAGAAAGCCCACCCATCCGAATGCTTTTCGATAATAAAAAACCTGATGAGCGTTAATTAACCTGTTGCATAACTACCTTATATTTTAAGATGACTGTATGGAATTAGAAAAATTTTATTACGATAACAAGATTGTAAAAATGTTTGCCTATGCCACGATTGTGTGGGGTGTGGTAGGTATGCTTGCCGGATTATTAGCTTCGGTGCAACTTTTTTTACCGGCAGCAAATTTTGCCCTGCCCATTACTACTTTTGGCCGGTTACGACCTGTGCATACCAATGCTGTAATTTTTGCATTTGTAGGTAACGGAATTTTTATGGGTGTTTACTATTCCCTTCAGCGTCTTTGTAAAGCAAGAATGTTTAGTGATGCACTGGGCAAAATTCATTTCTGGGGCTGGCAATTGATCATCGTTACAGCTGCTATTACACTCTTAGCTGGCTACACAACCGGTAAAGAATACGCCGAACTGGAATGGCCCGTTGATATTGCCATTACAATAATATGGGTATTATTCGGTATCAACTTATTCGGTACCATCTTAAAAAGAAGGGAGAGCCATTTATATGTAGCTATCTGGTTTTATATAGCTACCTGGGTTACAGTTGCTTTATTGCATATAGTAAACTCCTTCGAACTTCCTTTTGCTCCATTCAAAAGTTATAGTGTGTATGCAGGTGTACAGGATGCTTTGGTGCAATGGTGGTATGGACATAATGCGGTGGCTTTCTTTTTAACTACACCTTACCTGGGTATTATGTATTATTTTTTGCCTAAAGCAGCGAACAGGCCTGTATATAGTTACCGGTTATCCATCATCCATTTCTGGGCATTGATATTTATTTATATATGGGCAGGACCACACCACTTGTTATATACCGCATTACCTGATTGGGCCCAAAGCCTCGGCGTGGTATTTAGTATTATGCTGATCGCGCCCAGTTGGGGAGGTATGCTTAACGGATTGTTTACACTGCGTGGTGCATGGGACAAAGTACGTGAAGAACCTGTTTTGAAATTTATGGTGGTAGCGATTACCTGTTATGGAATGGCTACTTTTGAAGGACCCATGCTTAGTTTAAAAAGTGTGAATGCAATTTCGCATTTTACAGACTGGACCATAGCACACGTGCATATTGGTGCATTGGGATGGAATGGATTTTTAACCTTTGGTGTACTCTACTGGATCATTCCAAAGATATTTAATACATCACTTTACTCAAAAAAATTGGCCACAAACCACTTCTGGATAGGTACCATCGGTATCGTGCTGTATGCTGTACCGTTGTATTGGGCCGGTTTCGCTCAGGCTAGTATGTGGAAACAGTTTACAGAGGAGGGTACTATTAAATACCAGTTTCTCGAAACCGTTACCCATATCATACCCATGTACGTAACAAGAAGTATTGGTGGCGCACTTTACCTGTCGGGTGTATTGGTGATGGTCTTTAATCTATATAAAACGATTAAGTCAGGTAAACTTATTGCCAATGAAGCAGCAGAAGCCACCCCATTAAGTAAAATAATAGAAACACATGGTAAACAATACTGGCATAGATGGATTGAGAGAAGGCCTATACAAATGCTGGTTTTTAGCCTGATCGCAGTTTCAATTGGCGGCATTTTAGAATTGATCCCTACATTTTTAATCAAGTCTAATGTTCCAACAATCGCATCTGTTAAGCCTTATACCCCACTTGAATTACAAGGCAGAGACATTTATGTGCGGGAAGGCTGTTATAACTGCCACTCACAAATGATCAGACCTTTCAGGGATGAAGTGGCGAGGTATGGTGAATATAGCAAGGCAGGTGAATTTGTGTATGACCATCCTTTCCAGTGGGGAAGTAAAAGAACTGGCCCCGACCTTGCAAGAATTGGTGGCAAATACCCTGATAGCTGGCATTACAACCATATGCTGGAACCACAAAGTATGAGCCCCGGTTCTATTATGCCATCCTACGCCTGGCTATTGGACGATAAAATTGATACCGCTATTACACCGGCAAAAATAAGGGCCATGATCACATTGGGTGTTCCGTATCCTGCCGGATATGATAAACAGGCCAACACGGATCTGATGGAACAGGCAAAAAAAATCAGCAATAAACTCGCCGAAGACAAAATAGAAACACCTGCCAACAGGGAAATTATTGCATTGATCGCTTACCTGCAACGGATGGGAACAGATATTAAAATAGGGCAGAAGACCGCATCACAAAAATAGTAAACAGTTGTAGACATAGAAAACCGTTAAAAAACATTATATGAAATTTATTAATTATCTGGAAAAAATAGCTGGCGTAGACATATATGCTTTAGCATCTTTCAGCATATTCTTTACTTTTTTTATAGTAATGGCATTGTGGGCATGGAAGGCAGATAAAACAATGATAGATGAAATCAACCAGCTACCACTACACAATTAAAGAAATGGTTATGTGCAAAAATAAAAACAGTTGGTATAAACACGCAGCAATCATTGCAGGGATACTTCCTTTCCAGGTGCTCGCGGCAGAAGCCCCCGTTAAATCAGCTATGGAAAACCCCGTTATACAGGTATTTCTGATTATTATAACCATACTGGCAGTCTGTATTATCTTACTTGCCAATGTATTGGTAGGTGCTGCACAATTTAAAATGAAACAACTAAAAGAAGAAAAAGAGAAGGAAAATCCATCAGTTGCAAAATTTACAACATTGATCATTTTGATCATGCTTTCAACAAATACTTTTGCTGCGGATATACCGGTACTGAAAGAGGATACTTTCGGTGGAATAGCTCCCGGTTCTTTTTATGCGTTACTCTGTGTTGTGTTAGCTGAACTGTTTATCCTGTTCCTACTTTCCTACAACCTTAAGATTTTATTGCGGCAGGAAAAAAATTCTGTGGTATCGGTAAAAAAAGTTCCTCAAATTAACAGGTGGGTAAACTTGTGGGAAAAAATAAACAGTTTTAGGCCGGCTAAAGAAGAAACGCAAATTGATCTTGGCCACGATTATGATGGCATCCGTGAACTGGATAACCGTTTACCACCCTGGTGGCTCTATGGTTTTTATGCATGCATAGTTTTTGCTGTTGTGTATTTATGGCAGCACGAAGTAGTGCATTCAGCTCCATCCAGTATTGAAGAATATACAATGGCCATGCAGAAAGGAGAAGAAGAAAAAGAAATGTACCTGAAAAATGCAGCCAGTAAAGTTGATGAAAATACGGTAAAGCTACTTGCAGATGAAACTAACCTGGCATCAGGTAAAGCCATTTTTATAACCGTTTGCGCTGCCTGTCATGCTGCAGACGGCGGTGGGCTGGTGGGCCCTAATTTAACGGATGATTATTGGTTGCACGGAGGAAGTGTGAAAGATATTTTTAAAACCATTAAATATGGCTGGCAGGAAAAAGGAATGAAAAGCTGGAAAGATGATTATACACCTGTGCAGATAGCACAACTATCGAGTTATATAAAAAGCCTTCATGGTAAAACACCTACCAAAGCCAAAGAACCACAAGGTGTTTTATTTAACGAGAATGAAAAAAAATCAAATGACTCAATTAAGAAAGGATTTGATAGTTCAAAAATAGAAACAGGTGGTAAAAAAGCTGTAAGCACATCCTAATGACAGATGAAACCATACATATTAATGAACCACTGACCGAAGATTTCCGTGATCACCTCGCAACAGTTGATGAAAAAGGCAAACGTAAATGGATATTTGCCTACCGTCCACATGGCCGGTTCTATCGGATACGGAGTGTACTTAGTATTATTTATTTCCTTGTTTTTTTCGGGCTTCCTTTTATACAGATCAACGGCAGGCCATTTATCATGCTAAATATTCCAAAGGGAAGGTTCATCCTGTTCTCTAAAGTATTTTGGCCGCAGGATTTTTTCATTTTTGGTTTGGGGATGGTTGCTTTTATTTTCTTCATTATTTTATTCACAGCGGCATTCGGAAGATTATTTTGCGGATGGGCATGTCCACAAACTAATTTTATGGAAATGATGTTCCGTAAAGTAGAATACTGGATAATAGGGGATGCCCCGGTACAACGTCAATTGCAAAAAGCGCCATGGGATACAAAGAAAATCGTCAAAATAACGGCTAAGCACATTGCTTTTTTTATACTTTCCTGTATTATAGCTAATTTTTTTCTGGCATACATCATTGGTATCAAGGAGTTGGAAAAAATTATTACTGAACCTGTTTCGCAGCATGTTGTTGGTTTTGCGTCACTCCTTGTATTCAGCACTGTTTTTTATGCAGTATATGCGTTCTTTCGCGAACAGGCCTGTACCGTGGTTTGCCCTTATGGAAGATTACAGAGCGTATTGCTTGATAAAAATTCAATGATCGTCGCATATGATTACAAACGTGGTGAGCCGAGGGGTAATGACAGGATAAATCCTGAATTGGAACATGGAGATTGTATTGATTGTTTTCAATGTGTAAAAGTTTGTCCAACAGGGATAGATATCCGTAATGGGGTGCAGATGGAATGTGTTGGTTGTACTGCCTGTATCGATGCCTGCGACCATATTATGCTGAAAACCGGTAAAGAAAAGGGATTGATCCGCTATGCTTCAGAAAACTCTATTGCTAACGGGGTTCGGTTGCACTACACTACGAGGATGAAAATGTACACTGCCTTATGTGGGGTGGTAGTAATGGTGTTGGCTATTATTTTATTTACCAGGAAAGATGTGGATGCTACCATCATGCGTACCCCGGGTATATTGTACCAGGAAAGGGCGAACGACAGTATTTCAAATCTTTATAACATAAAAGTGGTAAATAAAACGATAGTTGAAATACCATTGACGATAAAGTCTGAGTATGCGGGCGGGCGGGTACAGATTATTGGCAAACCTTTTATTGATGTGCAGAAAGAGGGACAGGGAGCAGGATCATTTTTCGTTATCCTTCCCAAATCTTTTGTTACCAAACGGAAAACTGAAATACAACTTGGCCTCTACCAGGAAGGCAAGAAAATTGCTATAATGAAAACTAATTTTTTAAGCCCCATAACGAAATAAAATGGGTAAAATATTTTGAGGAGATCATCGGTTTACATTATTATATCATCATTTAATTAGTCTTTATGAATTGGGGAAACAGGTTGGTGTTAGTCTTTATTGTGTTTGCGGCCCTTATCGGTACACTCGTGTATAAAAGTATGCATACTAAATTTGAGCTGGTGAGCAAAGACTATTATACTGATGAGTTACGCTACCAGGAAAAGATAAACGGCAAAGCCAACGCCGAGAAAAGGAGTAAAGTAACGGTTATTGAAAATGCTGATAGCATAATTATCAATTTGCCCCTTGAACAGGAAGCCAATGGAATTACGGGGGAAGCCTGGTTTTATTGCAGCAGCAATGCGGTAAATGACAGGAAAATAAAATTGATGCCGGCTATGCATAACCGGCAGGCTATTTTTAAAAAAGAACTGGTTACTGGCAGCTACCAGTTAAACCTCAGCTGGCAGGATGGGTCAATAAATTATTATGACGAAAAAATGATAACCATTCATTAATATGCCCTGGCAATTATTCATATCAGGTTTTTTACTAGGTGTCTTCAGTAGTTTTCATTGTATTGGTATGTGTGGCCCGATTGCTTTATTATTGCCGGTTCAGGGTTTGTCGGCAAGTAAACGGCTTACAGGCACACTACTGTATAATTTCGGCAGGGTATTTACCTATACGATAATTGGCTGTTTTTTGGGCATCGTGGGAAGGCGTATTTATTTAGCCGGCTTTCAGCAACCTTTCTCAATTATAATGGGTATACTAATCCTTGTATTATTGACTTTGTTTATACTGAATAATCGTTTTTTTCATAACGGGCATACGGGTATTGTATTCACAACTATCAAAACATTCATTGGAAAGCAACTAAGACACCAGCATATGTTTACTTTATTTTTAATTGGAACTGCCAATGGACTATTGCCATGTGGCATGGTTTATTTTGCGTTGATTGGTGCATTGGCAACGGGTAATGTAGCAAATGCTTCCCTGTTCATGGCGGCTTTTGGTTTAGGTACGATACCGTTCATGATGCTGCTAAGCCGTTTCGGCAGATTGATTACTGCCCAGTTAAGGAATAAAGTTAAAACTATCATTCCTTTTTTTGTAGCCACTATGGCAATTCTGCTGATTCTCCGGGGAATGAACCTGGACATACCTTACATAAGCCCTTTTTTCAATAGCGTAAGTGGCGAAGCTGTTCGTTGTCATTCATAACTTCATTAAGTACCCACACTTTATTCCTTCTGTTCATTAACATTTTTCGCGCGCTCACCCCTTGAGACTGCAAAGCCCTTTATTGCTTTTAACATATTTCTGGGTATATTTAATCATGCACCGCTTTGAAGCCTTATTTAATCATGCTTCCATGGGAATTGTGATGGCAAATAGTACGGGTACTATTCAATCTGTAAATCCATTCGCTTTGAAGCTTTTTGGCTATACCGTTGATGAAATTATCGGGAAGCCTGTTGAAACGCTGATTCCTAACCGCTATCATCATAAACATATACATAACCGGGAAACCTATGCGAACAACCCCAAGAGCCGGCCCATGGGTGTGGGCATGGATCTTTTTGCAGTTAAAAAAGATGGTACTGAATTTCCGGTAGAAGTAGGTCTGGGTAATTATATTACCGAAGGTGAGCAAAACCTAATCGCATTTATCAGTGATATATCTGTGCGAAAGAAAGCAGAAGCTGAAATTGAAAAACTGAATAGTGAACTGGAAATGACCATTGAGCAGCGTACCAGAGATCTTACAGAAACCCTCCGGCAGCTTGAAATATCCAGGGATCGTCTCGAAGGTGTTTTATCGTATCAAAACGCATTATTCGATAATGCGGGCGTTATGCTTATGGCAACGGATGAAACAGGCGTGATCAGGCTTTTTAACCCTGAAAGCGTAATTAATATGGGGTATGCTGAATCTGATGTGATCAATAAAAAAAATATCATATCATTTCACGATACAAAAGAAATAGCGGTTAAGCGCAAAGAATTGTTCGACGAATACAAAATAAAGATAAAAAATGATTTTGATGTTATTGTTGAAAAATCAAAACGTAATTTCCATGAAGAGGTACAGTACACCTATGTAAAAAACAACGGATCTACTTTCCCAGCCTCTGTTACCATCACGGTAATAAAAGATAGTACGGGAAAAATAACCGGGTTTATGGTGATTGCGATTGACATTTCTGAAAGGAAAAGGGCTGAAGCAGAATTGCGGTCGGCGTTGGAAAAAGAGAAAGAACTAAGTGAGTTAAAATCCCGTTTCGTTTCTATGGCTTCACACGAATTTCGTACCCCGTTGAGTACGGTTCTTTCCTCAACATACCTAATTGAAAAATATACGTCAACCGAGGAGCAGCCAAAACGAGAGAAGCATTTGAACCGGATTATCTCATCTGTAAATATGCTTACAGATATCCTGAATGATTTTCTTAGTGTAGGTAAGATTGAAGAAGGAAAAATACAGGTAAAGCACACATTGTTTAACATTCAGGAACTGGTTTCTGAAACCACCGATGAAATGCGCATTAATTTGAAACCCCATCGGCCAATTGTATATAACCATATAGGCAATACAGAAGTGCTGATGGATGCATCTATGCTCAAACATATTATAATGAACCTGGTTTCAAACGCAGGTAAGTTTTCACCTGATCATAATCCGGTTGAAATCAAGACAGATTGTAATGATCAGCAGGTTATTGTTTCAGTGAAGGATACGGGGATAGGGATATCAAAAAGCGATCAGAAGCACCTGATGGAACGTTTTTTCAGGGGAGCAAATGCCGGAAATATACAGGGAACGGGGCTTGGGTTACATATTGTTTCAAAATATGCAGAACTGATGAATGGCAAAGTCCTATGTAAAAGTGAATTGGAAAAGGGAACAGAATTTATTATCACATTTGATTTAAATATTACCGATTATGAAAAAAATATTAGTTATTGAAGATAATGATGATATCCGTGCCAATACTGCGGAAATACTGGAATTGTCGGGTTATAAAGTTATTGTGGCGGAAAATGGTAAAACCGGCATTGAGAAAGCCATTGAGCACCATCCGGATCTTATTATTTGCGATATAATGATGCCGGTACTGGATGGCTATGGGGTACTGCATGCCATCCATAAAAACAATACCATCAGAAATGTACCTTTTATCTTTCTCACGGCAAGAACAGAAAGGAGTGACTTCCGGCGAGGTATGGAACTGGGTGCGGATGACTATCTTACTAAACCGTTTGATGGTACAGAATTGTTGAATGCAGTAGACAGCCGTTTGAGAAAACTCGAACTTTTGAAAGAGGAATTATTGCCCGGCCTGGAAGGCCTCAAACATTTTATGCATGAGTCGCTTGGGAAGGATGTATTCGAATCACTTACAGAAGGACGAAATGTGAATACCCATAAAAAAAAGCAAACCATTTACCATGAAGGTAATCATCCGGTAAGGTTGTATTATATCGTAAAAGGGAAAGTGAAAACGTATCGCTCCAATGATGATGGTAAAGAACTGGTTACTGATCTTTTTAGTACCGGTGATTTTATTGGTCATATTGCCCTGTTGGAAGGAACCACTTATCGGGATACTGCCGAAACCCTTGAAGAAACCGAACTGGCTATCATACCCAAAGAAGATTTTGAACATCTCCTGAATAATAACAGGGAAGTAGCTCAAAAATTTATCCGGCTATTGGCAAGAAACGTTTCAGATAAGGAAACACAATTATTGGGCCTTGCGTATAACTCGCTTCGAAAAAAAGTAGCGGAAGCACTTATACTACTGCAAAAAAAATATGGAAAATCAGATGAGATATTTTCGATTGATATCAGCCGGGAAGGGCTGGCAACCATTGCAGGCACCGCCACTGAATCATTAATCAGGACATTGAGTGATTTCAAAAGTGAAAAATTGATTGATATAAAAAGTGGCTGTATACATATTTTAGATTCAAAAAAATTAACTGGCCTGTTGAATTAATATAAATTGCTTCCTCACTTTTTATCAACTGGTATTTTTTCCTTCATCTTGTTATGGTATAATTACGTAGTGATGTTTAATGATAGATATGTCCTGCAAGTGCTAGCACTTTTCAAACCTGCCTGTGGTCTTTGTTATTTTAATCCGGTACATAATATACTTTACACGACTCTTATTTTTTAATTCGTCGTCGTCATCGTATGCATGTTCGTGTTTATGTACAGTGTTACCCGTTAGTAATGAAAAAACACGTGAAAAGAGAATGTCCCTTGCCTTTTTTGCTTCCACATCTTTCAATTCTTCAAATTCCCCGAATACAACCACAGATTGCCAATTGGTCATATCAGTCATGGTATCCACTTCAAAACAGATAGCCGGATTTTTTCTAAGCATCGTAAGCTTTGTTCCTTCATTGGTTTGACAATAAATAAATTCTCCATCATAGGTATAGGTTACGGGAACTATATAGGGCTGTTTGCCATCTGTGCACGCGAGTCTGCCCAACACCTGACTTAAAAGAATATTATCTATCTGTATCTTGGTTAACTGTCCTGAAGCAGGTGAAGGTTTTATTAACTCGGGTATCATTTTTTAATAGATTATACTATACGGTAAATGCATATCAGTTGATGACACAAAATTACCAAAGCTGCAGCCAAACAATAATGAGATTCCTCATTACTGAAAATGATAAATCTCATGATTAGCCACGGTTCTTTAATTTCCAGATTTTCAAATGAAAAAGATTTATACATTTACCCTTATCAGCTGTTTTGCAGATCGGATATTCAACATTTTATTCCGGGTATGTTGATATTCGCATTGTATTGTTTACA
>JAYTOS010000340.1:0-18239 GCA_043747705.1 Bacteroidota bacterium | reverse complement strand
AAAGAAGAAGGCCTTAGTTTTAAAAACGTTGTCACTTTTAACCTCGATGAATATTACCCAATAGACAAAGATGCTTTTCAAAGTTACTGGAGCTTTATGCACCGTCATCTGTTTGATCATATAGACATAGATCCCGGCAACATCCATATTCCAAATGGGAGCTGGCCAAAAGAGGAGATAAAAAAATACTGTACAGAATACGAAGCAGAATTAGAAAAAACGGGTGGCATTGATTTGCAGGTTTTGGGTATCGGCCTGAATGGACATATTGGCTTTAATGAACCTGGCTCCAGTATCTTTTCAAAAACAAGGTTGGTAAACCTTGATAACACCACGAGGATTGCCAATACTTACGAGTTTGAAAATATATCGAAAGTGCCAAGACTGGCTGTTACCATGGGCATCAGCACAATAATGAAGGCCAAACGTATCTTATTAATGGGTTGGGGGCAGAAATCTGCCATCATCGCCAAATCGGCAGAAGGAAATGTAACGGAACACATTCCGGCCAGTATCCTCCAGCAGCATAGCGATTGTACATTTATTGTGGATGAAGCAGCAGCAGCCGATCTTACCCGCATCAAATCCCCATGGCTAACCGGAGAATGTATATGGACCCCGCCAATGGTTAAGCGTGCCGTTGTGCATATGTCGCTTAAGCTCAACAAATCAGTGTTAAGTTTAACCGCGGATGATTATATTGAAAACAGCCTTTCTGATCTACTGGTAGAAAAAGGCGATGCGTACGAGATAAACCTGCAGGTTTATTATTTGCTGCGCAATACCATAACAGGATGGCCCGGCGGCAAACCCGACGCGGTAATTCCGGCACACCCTGAAAGAAGTGCCCCTCATCCGAAAAGATGTTTGATCTTCTCCCCTCACCCGGATGATGATATTATTAGCATGGGTGGAACATTCATGCGTTTGCACGAACAGGGGCATGAAGTGCATGTGGGTTACCAGACAAGCGGCAATATTGCGGTAACCGATGAATTTGTAACCCGCTTTATTGATTTTGCCGTAGGCTTTGAACATATGTTTGGTATTGATAACCAAAAAAGCCAGGCAATCCTGACAGCTGCGAGACAATACATCGCATCCAAACAAAAAAATCAAACAGATACCAAAGAAATCCGTTCAATAAAGGGATTAATCAGGAGATGTGAGGCAAAAGCTACCTGCCGTTATGTTGGCCTTACAGAAGACCATTGTCATTTTATGGACCTGCCTTTTTATGAAACAGGGGCCATAGACAAGAAACCCATGAGTGAAGCAGATGTATTAATCACCATGGAGCTGCTGAAAAAACTAAAACCCCACCAGGTATATTGCGCGGGTGACCTGGCCGACCCCCATGGTACACATAAAGTTTGCCTGGAAATTATATTTGAAAGCTTACGGAGACTGAAAGAATCGGGCGAAACCTGGATAAAAGATTGCTGGGTGTGGTTGTACAAAGGTGCCTGGCAGGAATGGGATATTTCCGAAATTGAAATGGCTATACCTATGAGCCCGGACCAGGCCATGAAAAAACGCTTCGGTATTTTCATACACCAGTCACAAAAAGATATGGTTCCTTTCCAGGGATCTGATAGCCGCGAATTCTGGCAGCGGGCCGAAGACCGGAATGCCAACACGGCCAATTTATATGCTGCACTCGGCATGACCAAATACGCAGCCATGGAAGCTTTTGTAAGATGGCATTATTAAATAAATGCGTATACAAGCTAAAACGATTACTGCTTACAGGCGGGAGAACCTATTTTTGACGGATGGAAGATCAGACGAAAGCGAACCGCGACATGGCTATTGCGTGGAAAAATGCATGGCGCAACAGGAAATTCAGGGTAACAACGATTACGGGAACGATATTCTTTGTATGTATATTGGCCTATCTTCCCCTTTTCTTTGCCACCATTGAACAACGGCCGGGGCAAATATTAAATGATTGGTTACTGCTCCGTGTTCCGGCAGTAGATGTTTCGGTGGCAACGTTTATCATTATCTGGTCAATGATCGCTTTATTGGTGGTTCGCTCTATTCAAACGCCCGGTGTTTTTATTGTTGCTTTCTGCTCATTTATCCTCCTGTTCATTTTAAGGATGATAACGATTACCCTTTTCCCCTTAAACCCGCCGGTTGGGTTAATCCCGTTAAAAGATCCATTAAGCAATTTATTTTATGGGGGAACACAGGTTTTTATTACCAAGGACCTTTTCTTTTCGGGACATACCTCTACCCAGTTTTTAATCTTCCTCTGCCTGCATAAAAAAAGGGATAAGGTGCTGGCATTAGCATCAACCATTACCGTAGGTATATTGGTATTGGTGCAACACGTGCATTACAGTATTGATGTGATTGCGGCTTTTGTACTAACTTATTTTGTATTCCTGCTCGGAAAAAAAATTGCCCGGTATTAGGAAGAAGCGAAAGATTGGTGCTTAACCAATCGTGTGGTAACCCATTTCAAACTCGAACAATCAAAAAGCTTCCCCCAGTTGCAGGTAAAACCCGCTGTTCTTTCCTTGTCCTATGCCATAATCTACCCGGATATTGAGCTTTTCCTTCTTATCTATGGCAAAACGAATGCCTCCACCGTAAGAGTATTTCAGGTCGTTTACAGCATAATCAGCAAAGTTTTTGCCTACACTGCCCCCACCGCCAAAAGCCACGCCACCAAACCGTTTGTAAATGGGAAAACGATATTCTCCCTGAAGTATCAGTTGGTTGAGATCCTTATAACGTCCATCATAATACCCCCGCATCCGGTTGGCACCCCCAAAAGATGCCAGGCTCCGAAGCGGAACATCCCCTGTATTACTGAAATTAAATAACTGGAAAGCCAGTACCTGGCTATGGGAAACTGCTATATATTTTCTCAGGTCAAGCACAAAATTGGTGTACACATAATCTGAACCCAAGTAGGTATCAAAATGATTGAATGAGAACTGGCAAAAAAGACTATTATCCGGTGAAAAAGAATTGTTTCGCTTGTCGTACGTGAGGCTGGCTCCAAGGCCTGCCACACGGTAACCATTTCTGCCAAAAATATTTTGTTGGTCAAACGCCCCACCCGGCTGGTAAGTTACATTCCATACTTTCTGTTGTTCGTGCAGCAATCCAACAAAGAAATTTGGGGCTATTTTGCGAAGCAGGTGTAGATAAACATAGTATTGGTTGTACTTGTAAGGTTCTTCTGCAGCATCTGCTGTGTTTTTCCCCAAACCCCAGAATTTATCCGGAAAGGAACTGAAAGAGACCTGTTCGTTAAGAATATATTTCTCTTTGTGAAAATACTGCGCTCCATTAATGGCCGTAACTAATTGCTTTTTAGTTGAATACAGAAACAACAATTGCATGTTAGATGTGCGTGAAATAGTATCTTTGGGTGGTAAGCGAAAAGTAAGTGCCCCCACAGTACCAAATGACCAGCCCGTTTCTATGGAACGGGAAATAACGGGGAAAATGAGCAAATGTTTTGGTTTTATAGAGTCTTTTTGGCAAAAAACAGGGTTATAATGGAGGAAAACAACCAAAACAAAACAAAAAACTCTCGAAATTATACTGTAGTTTTTCATAATTAAGGGTGTAAATTAACCTCTTATACTTTAACCGGGAAAAAACTCTGTATAAATTCCTTAGTTTTGCTACTTTTAAAAGCTTTACATTTTTGTAATAATTAATTAACATTACACGAATATTTAACGCAATAGAGTAAGAATGAAAAAATGGGAAAGTCATTTTCAGCTGGGAGATACTGTAACACAGGAGCAATTGGATTTTTTTGATAAGCATGGCGTAATCGTATTCAGGAATTTCATCAGTAAAGAAAAGGTTGCCACTTATATCAATGAATTCAAGCGCCTTGAAAAACTATGGCTGGATGAAGAGCGTGATAAAGTGAACGGGATCCCCCTGAAATTTGGTAAAGATGAACACGGTAACAAAACCATACAGCGGTTATGCTTTAGCTCCCTTTACAGCGACGATCTGCATAATTTGCTGGAAGAGCCGCGTCTGAAAGTGCTCATGTCCTTCCTTACCCCTTACGAGGGAAGGATTGCTGAGAACGAGAAGGATGGCCTTGTTATCAATAATTACCTGAACACCCCAAACAGTACTTTTACCCAAATGGGTTGGCATACAGATGCCCCTCGTGACCTTTTCCTTGGTCAAAAGATTATGCCTATGCTGAATGTAGGTATCCACCTGGATGATTGTAAGTTCGAAAATGGCGGGTTAAGGGTATTGCCAGGCACACATAAGCAAAACGTTCTAAAACTGCTCTTTGGAAAAAAATATTTTATAGATAACAACGATGACAGGCGAGAAGTAGGATTTGACCTGCATCCCGGTGATTTGTCGGTACACGATGGCCGTTTATGGCACAGGGTAAAACAATCACCAAAATTTGGTGAGGAAAGTCGCCGCAGGGTAATGTATATACCTTTTGTAACGGGTAAATACAAACCGAAAGATGAGAATAGTAAAACGCCTTTTTACCATCGTTTTACAGCCAAAGTGCATCATTAATCAACACAAAAATCATTGCATAAGGCCAACTAATTGTTGGCCTTATATCATAAAGGGAAAGCTTAGTGATTCTCCAATACCCTATTGGCTGCTTCTCCCTTTACATCATTTAATTTACATCATGTCATACGCGTTAATTACAGGAGCCAGTAAAGGAATTGGCAAAGCCATTGCAATGGAATTGGCTGCACGCCAATTAAACCTGTTACTGGTTGCCAGAACAGAATCTTTATTAAGTGAATTGGCAACAGAACTTTGCAAAAGCTTCAATATCAAAGTAGATTACCTGGCTATTGATCTGTCATCTGTTGATGCCCCATCACAAATTGTAGCCTGGATAAAGGATAAAGGATATGCAGTAAATATCCTCGTAAACAATGCCGGCTATGGATTGAGTGGAACATTTGAGCGGTATACTGCCAACGAGCACAGTGATATGATGCAGGTTAACATGACAGTCCCCGTAGTACTAACCAGCCTGATGATCCCAGAACTTAAAAATCAGCCAAAAAGTTATATACTGAACATTGCAAGCGCGGCTGCTTACCAGGCAGTGCCAGGGTTAACGGTATATGCGGCCAGCAAAGCGTTTCTGCTTAGTTTTAGTCGTGGACTGCAATATGAATTACGTAAGACGAATATTTCGGTCACTGTAGTAAGCCCCGGCGGCACCGATACCGATTTTGCTAACCGCGCCAAAGTAGGTGCTAAAGCGGTAAAAGCAGGTGAAAAATTAAACATGACGCCCGAGTCTGTTGCAAAACTGGCCGTTACTGCCATGTTTGCCGGAAAAACGGAGATCATAACGGGATTCATTAATAAACTTGGCGCAGTATTAGTTTGGCTATTGCCTAAAAAATTAACTGAAACAACTGCTGCCAGCATTTATAACCAGGATTAATTACCGAAAAAAAAGGATTGGTTTTGCAGATTCTTTTTTAGCCAGTATATTTGCAGCCCTTAACGGGGAAATGGCTGCGTAGCTCAACTGAATAGAGTACCTCACTACGGATGAGGGGGTTTCAGGTTTGAATCCTGACGCGGTCACATTTACATCTTCCTTACCTGATTGAATCCCTGTAAATTATTTGCAGGGATTCTTAGTTTAAACACTTTTCGAGCATCCTGCTTACTGAATCATTTATTAAAAGTCAGCATTTTCATAAAAACAATAGTAAGATAGAAAAGCACCATTTAAAAATCTGCCAGCAAAAATAGAAAGAAGTTATTTACCTGTAAAAGCAGCCCGTAACTTTATAAGATGCTTAATGTAGGATTGGTCTCAGCTATGCTATTACTGTTCACTTTAACGGTCAAGCCACAATATGTTAGTCTGAATAAAAACGAGATAAAAAAACTGACTGGGCTCATTAAAACGGATTCCGGCGTAAAAAAAAGTTACGGGGCTTTGAAAGCATTGGCAGATGCGGCAATGAACCAGCCACCTAACCCGGTTGATACCATTACTTCAGAAGGGCATCTGGTAACTGATCCTAAAAAGATCCTTACGCAAAAAGCCCTTGCTGATATGAACAAAATATATGCATTGGCGTTAACTTATAAAATCACGTGTAAACAGAAATACCTGCAAAAGTGCATGGAGTATATTGTTGCCTGGGCTTCTGTAAACCATGGCACCGGTAATCCAATCAATGATACCAAATTAGATCCTCTACTGGAAGGATATGACCTGGTTAAAGACGAGATTAGCTTATCGAAAAGGAAAATAACCGATACATGGTTGTCCGGGTTAGCCGATAGAGAAATCGCAAATCCTCGTTTCAAATCAGCCAATAAATCGGCCCATAATAACTGGAACTCCCATCGAATAAAGGTGGTGGGTATGATTGCGTATGTTCTTGGCAACGAGAATTACAAGCTGTTTACAGATACCAGCATCAAAACGCAAATTCTGAAAAATCTATACCCCAATGGATCGGGCATGGATTTCGAAGAAAGAGACGCACTTCATTATCATATATATACTTTGGAACCCTTACTGAAAATAACGGTGGTAATTAAACGGGCAACAGGCATAGATTATTTTACGCATACATCTCTTTCGGGTTCATCTATTCAAAAGTCTGTGGCATTCTTAAATCCTTTTCTTACCGGTGAACTGGTACACCACGAATTCGTAAACAGCAAAACACCTTTTGATAGACAGCGGGCAGCAAATAAGGAACCCGGATATACCATAGGGGCTGATTTTAACCCGCAAACAGCTATAGAAGTGCTTTCCTATGCGGCATACTTTGAACCAGGCTATTCCGGCAGTATAAAAAAATTATTACAAACCCAAGATGCCTACCCCAACTGGCAATCCATTTTAAATGCAGTCAGGATGTCTGCTTTCAATGATTAATTATGGCTCCGATTTTTGTATTAATTTTTATTGCGGCCGGTGTATTATTATTTCTATTTTACAAAAGGCCCGTTAAAACAGTTGACTTACCAGAAGGATATAAAAACATATTAACAGAACATGTTGCCTTCTATCGTTCGATAGATGAACCGGGGAAAATACGCTTTGAGCAAAAAATAAAGGAATTCCTTGGCTATATAAGGATTCACGGTGTAAAGACAGAAGTTACTGATCTTGACAGGCTTCTCATTGCTTCCAGCGGAGTAATTCCGATATTCGGATTTCCTGAATGGAAATACTACAACCTAAGAGATATATTGCTGTATCCCGGCTCTTTTAATGAGGTTGATTTCAACACAGATGGATCGGGTGCTGTTATGGGTATGGTAGGAAACGGGACCATGCAGCAGATGATGATTTTATCCAAGCCCGCTCTATACCATGGTTTTGATAATACGTTGGATAAGGAAAATACCGGCATACATGAATTTGTGCATTTACTGGATAAAGAAGACGGTGATGTGGATGGTTTACCTGAGTCATTACTCGAAAAAAAATATACCATTCCCTGGCTAAATCTTATAGCAGATGGTATTGCTGAAATAAAAAAGGGGCAATCGGATATGAATATTTATGGTGTGAAAAACAAAGCGGAGTTTTTTGCGGTTGCCGCAGAGTATTTTTTTGAGCAGCCCAAACTCTTTAAAAAAAATCATGCGGAATTATATAATTTAATGACACAAATATTTCATCAGCATCCTCCGGATAAATAATGATGAAGCAGAGATATTGATTGAATGAGACAACTCCTTTTTTTTTGGCACTTCAAATACACAACCACTATAAGGCGAAATTAGATTTATATCTGTAGAACAGTTTAAAATTCATTTTGACATACCCATAATTACCATTAAAAGCAGAACGGAATGTGAAATCAGAATTGGCACTAAATTTCAATTTAATTGCCTATTTGATTATAAATGATCGGCAACTCAAACGATACATATGTTTCCCAGGAATTGGCTACGTTCAGATAACTGTTTATCAAGCTTAAATGAACCATCTATAAAAAGTGAACCAAAAGCATATGACCTCAATCGTAGAGCCCCATTTTTTGATCAAACCAAGCATAGAATGGCAGTAATCAGTTAAATATTCGAATATTCAGAGCCATTTTTTAAAAAACGGAATTTTTTAGTTATCATTTAAATAACTATTGTTTCGTATATTAGTAGTGCAAAACAAATTACCCATTTAAATTCTATCAAACATGGCAAAATCCGCAAAAAAAACAGCAAAAAAAGCCGCACCCAAAAAAGCGGTAAAGAAAGCAGCAGCTAAGAAGGCCGCTCCTAAAAAAGCTGCCCCTAAAAAAGCAGTAGCTAAAAAAGCTGCTCCAAAGAAAGCTGCAAAAAAAGCCGCTCCAAAAAAGGCTGCTAAAAAAAGAAAACCTAATGCCGCTTTAATGGCACCGATGACACTTAACGATAAACTCGCTGCTGTTATTGGCAACAAACCATTATCGCGTGGACAGATCGTTAAGAAACTTTGGGATTATTTTAAGAAGAATAAACTGCAGGATCCAAAGAACAAAAGAATGATTAATGCCGATGCTTTGCTGAAGCCCTTATTCGGAAAACCACAGGTATCTATGTTCGAAATCGGGGGCATCATCAGTAAGAATACCAAATAACATTTTCCTGTTATTATAGGTGGTATGAATCTCATGCCACCTATTTTTTTTTAGCCAGACCCAACCAGGCATACTCAATACTTGTCATTTTCAATTTGACTGGTCTTTATACCTATTCTTTTTTTGAGTAATTAAATAAAAACTCCGGTGGACTAAAACTGCTGATCCCCGAAATAAATTACCTGCTAAAATTTGATGTATACCCCTATCTCTGCATAAAAACTATTTTCCAGTTTTTCTGAAGTATAGGTCAACCCGTTATTGATTGAAAATGAAACAGGGTTTTGGGGTATTGCATAGGTAGGCTTAACATATAATCCCCATTTTTTTGCGTCATAGGTTAACGGGATACCTATTTCATAATCCAATAAAATAAATTGATTCGCATTTTTAACGATGATGGTATTTACATTACCCGTTCGGTTGGCTTTTAAACTTTTTTTGCGGTTTTTATAGTAATCCTGGTAATAATTCTGGCTACCTGCATTAACGGTAACTGTAGGTGAAATTGACCACTGGTCTCCCTCCTCTCCAATAGAAAAAACATGGGATAAAGATCCGTTTATACCAATATCGGTTGATTGTGAAAATGCCGCATCAATACCACCGCCAATACTAAGAATACCGGGATCGTATGTAAAATATCCACCCAGACTACCCTTAATCTCTGAACCCACTACTGAACTGGATTTGTTATAAAATGATTTATTACCGTAAATGCCGGCACTCAATTTATCAGAGATCGAAAAATCATAACCAAGGTCAAGTGAAAATAAGTCTATTCTGCTTTCAGAGGATGAGGATAGGTATGAAACACTACCACTGATCGAAAAACCGCTTTTATCATAGTAACCCAATGAAGGAGAAAAATAGGGCATCACTAACGAATCCTTACGCCCACTATATACAGCATTCGATAAATAGTTTAGTGCTGCTTTAAAATAAGAATTTTTAGAAGTTTTGCTATCTTTTTCTTTTTCCTGGGCATGTAATAACTGCATAGAGGATAAAGTAATAAAAACAAATAATATTCTTTTCATTAAAGATTGAATTAGGTTCATTTGCAAAAATAGACAAGTAATTGTATGATAAGGTTAATCTCCCATCTCATTTGTGCAACATTGCTGCTAAAAGACATACTGTTAAGAATGTAAGCGGGATTTTACTTCAATATTTCTTTAAAATATTCACCAGCATATCTGTGATAATGGCATAGCCTTTATCGGAAGGGTGCAGTCCATCATAGGTGACACTTATGGCATCAACCGGATAAGGATATTCATCCGTTTCAGGGTTAAATGGAATGCCCAAATATTTCGGATAAGCATAATTTTGATACATCCCGGTTTGCGGGTCTTTCAATCTTTTGTACTTTACCAGTTGCTTTAGTGTCATGGCGTTGTTGTGGTAGAGGTCAATTACTGCAAAATGCTCCTTTTCACCAATGATCTTTACTGCGTCTGCAAATTGTTGAAGTAACTGGCCATTCTTTTCTTTATAAGAGCCATAGGCATTATTTTTAAAATTGGCTATATACACAAAATCTGTCCGTTGCATGGGTGTTATCAGAATGATCTTTGCATGGTCATTCAGGCTGCGGAGTTTATTAATGATGGTACGGAATGCACCATACACAGTAGCATTACCGGTATTGTTTTCATAATCACTTAATCTGCCTAATGGCTTACCACTCCACCAGTCATTCGTACCCAGGAAAATAGAATATACATCTGCTTTTAAAAGTCCCAATTTTTCAATATCTGCAGCGATGCGTATAGCTGTCCACCCGTTATGTCCCTGGTTATTGTATCGTATGTTTGGCAGTTTTTCAACTACCCTTGTCATATATCCTTTTGTAACCCTGTTACCTGTTTCATTGGTATGTTCATTTAAATAAGTAATGGAATCACCGATAGCTACCCAGCTGATTTCTTTGGGTTGAAAAGAATAGATAAGCCAGATTACGGCAACCAGTAAAAGAATTTTTTTCATAAAAAATATACACGTATGGTAATTATTTAAAGGTAATATAAACATAGTCGGGCAGATAGTAAAAACTGTCCTGTGCTGTTATGTGCAAACTTTAGTGGTAGCCAAGCTGCTCGGTTAAGGCAAAAGAATTTTCGCAGGAGGCAGTATATTCAATACTTTTAAATGACCTGTCCAAAACATTGCACTGATGAAAAAAAGTATAGTCGTTTTATTTATTATGTTGCAAACGCAGCTTTTCTCCCAGGTTCAGCCCATGGGCTATGCAGTTGATCCGGCATCCGTTGAACAGCCTGGTGTACCTAAGGGCGAAATTCTGAAATTTACGTTTAACAACTGCAGAATTTTTCCGGGAACCTGGCGTGAGTATTGGGTATATGTCCCGGCACAATATAACTTTGCATCGCCTGCCTGTGTGTACATTAATCAGGATGGAATCCAATGGAATGCACCTACCGTATTTGATAATCTTATCGCTAAAAATGAGATGCCGATAACCATAGGTGTTTTTATTAACCCCGGTCGCGTGCTTGCAAAAGATGCACAAACGGGGCTTGATCGGTTTAACCGTAGTTTTGAATATGATGGATTGGGCGATGCCTATGCACGCTTTCTGCTAGAAGAAATTTTACCCGAAGTAGAAAAACAAAAAACAAGCAATGGCCGTATGATACGTTTATCTAAAAACGGAAATGACAGGGCCATTGGCGGATCCAGTAGCGGGGCCATTTGTGCATTTACAGCAGCATGGGAAAAGCCGAATGAATTTTCGCGCGTATTTAGTGCCATCGGTACGTATGTGGGGTTGCGTGGTGGCGACCGCTATACAACCCTGATACGAAAAACAGAACCGAAACCACTCAGGATTTTTTTGCAGGATGGATCGAATGATAATAATATTTATGCAGGCGATTGGTGGAAGGCAAATGAATCTATGGAACGCGCCCTAATTTTTTCCAATTATGAAGTGAACCATATTTGGGGCGAGGATGGCCATAATGGTAAACAAGGCACATCTGTTTTCCCCGATGTTATGCGTTGGCTTTGGAAAAATTGGCCACAAACTATACAAAAAGGCAGTTCTAAAAACCAAATGCTGGCAGACATCTTACTTCCTAATAAGGATTGGGAACTGGTTGGGCAAGGATATAGTTTTACGGAAGGTACGGCCGTAAATATGGCAGGTGAAGTTTTCTTTCAGGATATACCTAATTCGAAAACGTATAAAGTTGGGATTGATGGGAAACTTATTACAATTAATAGTAATGCTAAAAAAGGCAGTGGCACTTGTTTTGGCCCCGATGGAAAACGCTATGTAGTTTCCGGAAATAAACAAATATTGCGTTATGCAGCTGATGAAAAAGAAACGGTGATAGCTGACAATCTTTCGGGCAATGATTTGATAATGGCGAAAAACGGCAACCTGTATGTTACTGCTCCTGAGGGCCGCGAGAACCCAAGTAAGATTTACCTGATACGCCCTGACGGAGAAAAAATAATGGTAGATGAAGGCTTGAAATATGCCAATGGCATTGCACTTACCCCTGATCAAACACAATTGTATATTACGGAATCCACTTCTCACTGGGTTTGGATCTATACTATACAATCCGATGGAACATTAACCAATAAACAACGGTATGGCTGGTTACATGTTAGGGATACAGATGACAATGCGTGGTCGGACGGTCTTAAATGCGACCGGGATGGACGTGTGTATATCGCTACAAGGATGGGCATACAGGTATTGGATCAGACAGGCAGGGTAAATGCCATTTTGCCTGTGCCTGGCCCTGAACCTTCCAATCTTTGTTTTGGAGGAGTAGATTTTAATACGATATATATTTCGTGCCGAGATAAAGTATATCGCCGTAAATTAAAAGTGCACGGAGCCAATGCATTTGACAACCCTGTTAAACCTGCTAATCCTAAATTATAGCTGTAATTGTATGTTGAAAGACACACTAAACTATCAATTGGATTTTTCAATACAAACATGGAATTCTATAAAAAAATAATGAATATTAACCAAGAGTGTTTAATGTTGAAGTATTTATTGCTGTCAACATTCAACATTTCTTCTATGCTTACATAGCATCATATACAATAACTTTTGCCCAGAGGTGACTGTATTTTTCAATAAACGCCAGGTGAATTGGATGGGTTTGGTAGGTAGCCTGCCCCTGGAGGTCATCAAAAAATATGAGTTCTGATACATGCCAGCTGGTATCTACCACATCCCGCTTTTCGGTATTGGCGAGCACACCTACATGCAGTTTGCGGATGGTTTCAATTTTAGATAGTGTTTTAACGCCTTCTACTAATTGGTTACGGTCATCAATGGAATCAGGATTTTTAAGCCAAAAGAATACATGATGTACCAATTGTTTTTTATCAGTTGCAGTAACAGCCATCACTGAAATGGCAACACCCGTTCCTAAAATGGCGGTGGTTGCGATAAATTTTCTTCTGCTGGTTGGGTTCATAAAAAAGTGTTGAGATAGTAAAAATACGAAAAAGAAAACTGAATATTCGCGAGTCGTTGCCGGCTGCTGCCAAGCAAAGTTGATCATTGCCAATGCATGCGTGTTGGATATTGAAATACCTTATCTTGTACTTTAAATCAATTTCGGAATTCTAATTTTGACTGATGGGTAAATTTTTTTGTCTTTTTTTATTATTACTTCCTTTTCAGTCATCCGCACAGCATAAGCCTGTTATCTATGAGCAGCAAAGCTGGCTTGGCTATTTCCCGCAGGTAAAATTATCAAAACACTGGGGATTGTGGTTTGATTCTGAAATACATACCAATGACCGCTATTTTAATGGATTTTCACAGGCTACTTTCCGGGTAGGTGGCAGCTATAATAACAATAAACTGAACAAAGTTACGCTTGGCTATGGGTTCACCGATTATTTTCCCGGTGAGAACCATCAATACATTTCCGTACCTGAGCACTTTGCCTGGCAGCAATACCAATGGTTCAATTATTTCAAAAAAAGTAAACTGATGCAATGGGTAAGGCTGGAAGAAAAATTCAAAAACGATGTAATTGATAGTTATACAATTGCAGATACCTATAAAGTAACCTATAGAACGCGGTATAATATTTTTTATCAATTGTCACTGAATAAAAAAGGTATAGTAGCTAAATCTATTGCACTGGCAACAGGCGATGAACTCTACCTATATTATGGTCCGCAACTACAAAACCATGTGTTTGACCAGAACCGTGTATTTCTTGGATTCAGTTACCAGGTAAATGCACATGACAATTTAGTATTTGGTGTAATGAATATTGTACAGAGAGATGAATCCGGCACCCAGCTTAAAGACAATAACGTGTTAAGGGTTTCATTTTTTCAGAATTTAGGATTATTCAAGCACTCAGAATAGATATATATTAAGGGCCGGATAGATCACAGCTGTATAAAAACTGAAGGCATTGTCTTCACCTACTTATTGTAGAAAGTAACAAATAATGTACAATATATATATCCCGAATGTAAATATAAATGACTTGCTAATGGTCGAACGTGTAGTTATTATAGGCCATTATAAAATGTTTCAGGTCATTTTTAATCAAGCGCTATATTACTGACCCTTCATATTTACTGCCTAAAGATAAGTTGATCAAGACTGTATTTTCCTGCACCGGTTATGGTCAGGCCTAGAAAAGCCACTAAAAATAAAGTGGCATCCTGCCCTTTACCTGTCATATCACCGTTAAGTACAATGAATAATGCTACCAGCATGCTTACAATCAGAGGAATGGTTGCAAGTCGTGTAAAGAGCCCAACCACAACCAGGATAGAACAAAAGAATTCTGCGAAAATATTAAGGCACAAAGAAACTGGCATTGACATGCCGAGGAAAGAAATAAACTTGACCTTGTAATCAGCAAAATGAACAAGTTTATCGTAGCCATGCGGTATCATCAACCCTGCAAAACCAATTCGAAATATCAATAATGCCAGGCCTGTTAGCAGTGGCGAAGTAGTAGAAAGGAATACACGTTTCATAATTTTTTTTTAGATGTAAGATAATGAGGATAGATAAAGAAATATACCCCGGACATTAAGATAGTTTATTTTAACTACTTAACTGGATACTTGGAAGATGAACGTTGAAATTCTATTTCTGTAAGGTTGGTTATTTTAAGCAGGAAGTTTATGGTTTCGCCGAAAGGTTAGCACTTAACCATTTTCTTTTTCTTACCCCATCCACCTCTCGCTTTTATTTTTCCAATGTAATCGGCCGCAGCCGGAACCTTACAGGCAGTTCCCTCTTTTACTACCGTTACGGTACCGATGTTTTTGGCAATGGTAAGGGCATCGGCAGTTAAGGGGGTTACATATGAACCAACTGCAATAATAAAAGCATTCATGGCCGAACGCACGCGGTTGGGGGATGTATGAATATTTTTTTCTATAGTGGCAAGTAATTTTTTTAGTGCAGGAATATCCAATTCAGTATCGGGTTTAAGGGCAACTACATTACTTATTGTTGACCAGCCCGCTGCTGCAATATTTTCTTCTTTTGATTTGATCCATTCCATTCCTAATGCAAACCCAAATTTACTCCCGGCTGCTACCCAGGGAACCGTGTACTCGCTTATGTTCTGCGAAACCGCTTGCTTTACCCATGTTTGCAGATCGGCTTTTGTCATTTTCTCATCATCGGCGATTAGTCCTGCCAGGTACATGGCATCTGCATTGCCGGTAGCATACAGGTCTTTCGCCAGTTGGTAATCTGTCTTGATCTTTTTCTGAATCGTTTTTAACTGTTCCACTTTTACGCCAAAAAATGGTTCTTTAACCCCATGTTTAAGAAGTATTTTCTTGATGCCTTCATCGCCCATTGCCTGCAACTCGGCCATGATTTGTTTTACAGTCATGAGAAATTGGGATTTGTTTACAGTTGAATTTTTTTTCTTGGTTTCAGTTTCGACATTAAAATCTGAATCAACCCTTTTTTATTATGAATGAAATATTTGAAAATAAGAAAGTCAACTGCCAGATAAGCTCCTAACATTAGTAATCCTAAAATAAAATCGGTTGTCATAAATAATTTTGTTTGAAAGTTCGCTTTAATATATTCATTTATTAGTAAAAAAAATGTGCTGTTAAATGCACATACTTTCCAATGTCAAATCACCTTATCCGGCGTAATCGGCAAATCCCTTATCCTTTTTCCTGTTGCATGATACACCGCATTCGCTACCGCAGCTGCAAAACCAATCAATGCAATCTCTCCCATACCCTTCGCGCCCATCGGGTTAATAATAGGGTCTGGTTTGTCTATGAAGATGGTTTCAATATGCGGTACATCGGCACTTACCGGAACATGGTAATCGGCAAAATTATTATTTACAAACCGGCCATAACGATGGTCCATGATCGCTTCTTCAGTTAGTGCCATACCTATACCTCCGGTTACGCCGCCGATCATCTGACTGGCGGCCGTTTTGGGACTTACAATCTTTCCTGAATCAGCAATAGTTACCACCCGGCTGACTTTTACCACACCTGTTTTCGGATGCACTTTCACTTCCGTAAAATGAATAGACCAGGAATACATGGAATATTTAGCCGCTTCTGCATTTCCGCGCGATTCTTTTGTAATATCTATATTGGGCCGGTTGTTTTGTTTTAGTAAATCTGTTATCAATACTTTCACGGACCGGTCGCTGCTTTTGAGCATATATCCATCTTCAAAAATCAAGTCTTCTATTTTACTATTCTTGAGCGGGCCATCATGCTTCGAAATCATTTCAACCAGTGCTGTTTTAATAGCAGCACAGGTATCATATACTGCAGAACCTACTGTTGAGGTGGTAGTGGACCCTCCCTGGCTCCCTGCCATTGGAAAAGAAGAATCGCCCAGTTCAAATTTTATTTTCGAAATGGGTATGCCTAAGGTTTCATGTGCAATATTCGTCATGGCAGTTCCGGTGCCAGGGCCAATATCGGCGGTAGCACTTTGCAATAAAAGCGAACCATCGGCACTGATCACTCCACGGCAACTTGCCGCACCACGTGAGGCACTGAATACACCGGTACTCATCCCATATCCTACCAGCCATTCCCCATCTTTCATGGAGCGGGGTTCGGGATTACGTTTGAACCAACCTATTTTTTCTGCACCCAGTTGATAGGCTTCTTTTACATACTTGCTGGAATAAGGCCGCTTTCTTTCGGGATCTGTTTCTGTATAATTCCGTAACCTGAGTTCTAAGGGATCAAGTTTTAATTTATATGCCAGTTCATCCATCGCACATTCCAGGGCATAGGCACCGGTGGCCTCGCCTGGGCCCCGCATCCAGATAGGCGAACCAATATCCAGCGGTAATAATTTGTAACGTGTATTTACATTGGGCGATTCGTACATGAATTTCGTCATGCTCACCACTCCTTCCGTAAAATCTTCGTAAGAGGATGTTTGCGCAATTACTTCATGCGTTATGCCAGTAAGTTTTCCATCAGGGGTTGCACCCAGCCCCATCTTCTGTATGGTGGTGGGTCGATAGCCAACCGTTGTAAACATCTGGTCCCTGCTTTGCACCAATTTTACAGGCCTTCCTAATTTCCTCGCAGCTGCAACCACTGCAATTTCCTGGGGCCAGGTTTTTAAGGCCATGCCAAATCCACCACCCACAAATTCTGAATACACCTGTACATTTTTATCTGTCAGTTTAAATGCATTCATGATGGCACGTTGCGTTGATTTCACACCCTGTGTTTTCGCATACACGGTAACTTTATCATCACCTTCCCACATGGCCAGTATACCGTGCAACTCCATCGGGTTATGCATTTCGAGGGGCATGGTGTATGTTGCTTCTATGCTTACAGGTGCTGTTTTATAGGTGTCCACTTCACCACGTTTGTAATCTGCAGAACGGGGGGTGGCACTTGCTTTTTCTTTATCCGCTTCAAGATTGGTATGCGGAGTTTGTTTATCGTATTTGGTTTTTACGAGTGTGGCTGCATATTGCGCGCGTTCCAGGGTATCTGCAATCACCATAGCAATCGGCTGACCGCTAAATAATATCTGGTTACTGCCGAGTATACGGTATCGCTGTCCTCCCAATGGAAGGTTATTGGTGTTGGGTGGAGCATCCCATCCCGGAATAGGGGGCATATTCAGGTGTGTGTACACAGCTAATACACCTGGTGCATTTTCTGCAGCTTTGGTATCCATAGCGGTAATGGTACCCCTGGCAATATCACTCGTGGCGAGTATACAGTAACTCATCCGCGGCGCATCAAATTCTGCAAAGAATTTTGCACCACCGGTTACTTTCAGTTTGCCGTCTACACGGCTTATCGGATCGGCTGCTTTTTCTTTTTCCATGATTCTGTGTTTGTCTGGTATTGCTGTTTGGAAAATATTTTAGTAACGTCATCGTGCCTTTGCTGTGAGAAACAGGTACCCACAAAAGCAATACGAGGAAGCGTTTTGCGAGTTCCTTTTGAGTTAGCGTTCAGGTCGCTTTAGCGCTCCGACCGCTAACCAGTTGCTATTTTCAATGCTTCCACAATGGCATTCGGTGCCATTTTTAATTTGAAATCGTTGTAGCCATAACTCCGGGCATTCTTCATCGCTATATCAGCAGCTTTTTTAAAATTAACTTCTGTAGCGGGCTGTCCTTT
>JAYTOS010000339.1:0-2264 GCA_043747705.1 Bacteroidota bacterium | reverse complement strand
AATCCCTAGGAAATATGACACCCTTTGAATGGAAAATGAACCTTATTAAAAATGATTAAACTCTAAAGAGTGACTGTCTGAAATAAGGGGTACTTACATGTGCAGAAGTTGCCGAAACTGAAAGGGAATAATTTTAACTTTACATAAATGGGGTGTTTCAATAGTCGCTTCCTTTTGAGCAAGTTCTTCCTTAAGATCCGCCTTTACTTCTTCAACAATGGTATTCAGATCTGTAAGTTTAAAGTTTTTTTCAATCGAATTTGTCCTCGAATAAGCCAGCAAATCATCTATAAGGGTTTGCATTCTGAGTGCAGCCTGCTGTGTACGTTTAAAATAATCTTTTCCTACGTCCGACAAATTCTGAAATTCCTTTTCAAGTATCCGTGAAGTAAAGGTCTGGATTTTACGGAGTGGTTCCTGAAGATCATGGCTTGATATGTAAGCAAAGGATTGCAACTCCTTATTCATTTTTTCAAGTTCAACATTTTTTTCAGCAAGTTCTTTTGTCCGGTCAGTAACTTGTCTTTCCAGTTCCGTTGCAAATGTCTTTTGATCTTCTATGTCTGTGCTTGTACCAACCCACATTTGTATGTTATTGTTTTCATCTTTCAGTGGAATAGCACGACTCAGCTGCCACCTGTATTCCCCCGTATGCTTACGGAAACGATGCTCCAATAAAAAATTTTGACCGGTTGTTATTGCTTTGGTCCATTCTTTGATATTTATTTCTCTGTCATCCGGATGGACAATCTGAATCCAGCCATCTTTTAAAATCTGATCCAGTGTCAGGCCGGAATAATTAAATACAGACTGATTAAAATAATTCAAATTCCCTTCGGGATCTGAGGTCCAGATATGTTGCGGCATAGAGTCCGCTAAAACACGAAACCGCTTTTCATTTTCCTGTATTTGCTTATTAAATATTGCCTGTGTAGTTACTTCTGTAGCTATTATGCCAATACCATCTATCTCTCCCTGCAAATTTCTTTGTGGATATAGGAGGAAATTATAATACCGCAGTTGTTTTTTACCATTTTGTAAAATAGATACAGGCGTTTCTATAGAATTAAACGGCTCTCCGGTTTTATATACGTTTGCAAAAACCTCCTGGTATCCCTGCTCTATCAATTCCGGAAGTACTTCAAAATAAGGAAGGCCCATTATCTCCTTTCCCTTACCCCAGATTTCTATAATAGCATCATTAGCAGCAGTGATGATTAAGTTTTCCCCTTTAAAAATGCCAATGGCAGAGGGCGACGATGTGATCAGGTGATGATAGCGCTCTGTGCTTTCGTGGATCTTTTTTGCAATTTCTTTTTCTTCTGTAATATCCATGTGAACGCCCACCCATTCACGCAAATAGCCATCATCATCAAGGAGTGGAATAGCGCGAATAGAAAAAATTCTCCAGCGGCCATCTTTAACTTTTAGCCGGTGCTCAAAATGAAAAGTTTTTACTTGCTGCACAGCCTCATTCCAGGCTTCAATAGTAGGATTTACATCATCAGGATGAACCATGCTAGCCCATCCATAACCCTTATATTCATGGTATGACTGCCCGGTTAATGCGGACCAGCCCGGCTGTTCGCTTTCCATTTCACCTTTTGCATTATTAGTCCACAAAATGCCTTTCACAGCAAGGACGGCAGCCTGAAATCTCTGTTCGCTCTCTATTATTTTTTTTGCTGCAGTTACCTGGGTTGTAACCTCTTCCAGCGTACCGTTAAAACGATAGGCAATTCCTTCCTCGTTGAACCAGGCTCGGCCTTTGGCATGAACAATGGTTTCTTTTTGAGTAATAAGATTAACGATCGTATACTCAATATCATAATTTCCTCCGGTGGGAGAAGTAATCGTACGCTGTATCGCCTCAGTCACTCTTTTCTTATCACGTTCTGCAATAGCATTTATCGCATCCTTCAGTTCAATCTGATCATGTGGAGGTAAACCAAACCATTCTTTTAACCGTTCATTGGAAGAAAATGTACCTAAAAGAGGATTGTAATCAAAAGTACCCAGACAGGCGGCATCAATGGCAAACTCCAGCTGGTCTTTACTTTCCAGTAAGGCCTGCTGGATATGCTTTTCTGTGGTGATATCTGTATTGGTTCCGATCCATTGATAAATTTCACCGTTCGAATTCCTTGCAGGTATAACCCTGGTCAGAAACTGTCTGAAGCGTCCATCTCCGCCTTTTAAGGGGAAAACCATTTCGAACATTTCACCTTTTGCAATAGCCTCTTTCCAATTCGTTAATACCTTTG
>JAYTOS010000338.1:0-2987 GCA_043747705.1 Bacteroidota bacterium | reverse complement strand
CCATTTGACGGGATATTTACAGTGGTAGGAAATTTCCCATACAATATTTCCTCTCAAATATTGTTTAAGGTGCTGGAATGGAAAGAACAGGTGCCCGTGATGATCGGGATGTTTCAAAAGGAAGTGGCACAGCGTATCGTTTCAGGGCCGGGTAGTAAAGTGTATGGCATATTGAGTGTATTGGTGCAGACATTTTATGAAGTAGATTATTTATTTGATGTGCCTCCAGGCAGCTTTAATCCGCCACCAAAGGTCATGAGTGGGATGATCCGGCTGAAAAAGAAAGTAACTTCCATACCGGTAAAAAGTGAGAGGAGCCTGTTTATTCTTGTGAAAGCGGCTTTCAATCAAAGAAGAAAAATGTTGCGAAATGCCCTGAAGAGTTTGTTTGATGAAGAGGTATTGAAGCACGAATTATTTAATAAAAGAGCAGAACAATTAAGCATAGAACAATTTGCCGCCTTAACCTTTCAAATGCGCTGATTAATTTCTTTGCTGATCTAAGTACTAAAACAGACAGTTGAAACCGAAAGTCATTATTACATCCAAAGTACACGATTACCTTTTGCAAACCCTTGCAGCAAAAGGGTATGAAGTGTTGCATTTACCCAACATCAGCTATGAAGCATTAAGCGAGATGATGGGTGATGTTACCGGATTGTTTGTTACTACCCGTTTAACCATTGATAAAGCGATTATTGATAAGGCCCCCCAGTTAAAATGGATCGGCCGTCTGGGTAGTGGTATGGAACTGATTGATACAGCGTATGCGGAAACCAGGGGTATCAAATGCGTTAGCAGTCCCGAAGGTAACCGCAATGCGGTGGCGGAACATTCATTGGGTTTGTTATTAAACCTGATGAATAAGATCAACAGCAGCAGTATTGAAGTGAAAGCGGGTAAGTGGATACGCGATGAAAATAAAGCTGATGAACTAACGGGTAAAACCATTGGTATTATCGGTTATGGAAATACAGGAGCTGCTTTTGCCAAAATCGTTTCCTCATTCGATGTAACAGTGATGGCCAATGATATTAAAAGGTCCGGTTTTGCCAAAGGATATATAAGGGAAGCGGCGTTGGAGCAGATTGCCAGGTATGCAGATGTAATTAGCCTGCATCTTCCATTGACAGATAAAACATTTCATTTGGCCAATGACATTTTTTTTAATTCATTGGAAAAGCAACCCTATTTTTTGAATACCAGCCGGGGTAAGGTTACCGATACAAAAGCATTGATGAGGGCATTACAAAACGGGAAGATAAAAGCAGCCGGTTTGGATGTATTGGAAAATGAAAAACTGGATAGCTATACAGCTGAAGAGCAGTCTGACCTTAACTGGTTACTTGCTCAGCCAAATGTGATTATTACCCCGCATATTGCCGGTTACAGCCAGGAAGCATTTTACAAAATGGCGAAGCTATTGCTGGATAAGTTAGGGTTATAATATTTTCAATTTCTTTTTATCCCGAAATTTTCCACTGATTTTCCAGACAAACTTAATGAGCTGCCTGGGCTGAGTTGCAGTTTCCTGTTAAGTATGATTACATCCTGTGCTGAAAAGGACGAGAACCCCTTTAATTGGATAGTTGCATGGGGAATTGTATCACTTGATGTGATACTTACATTGCCCAGGCTATCAGCCATAACACTAAGTGTATTAATTTGACCGTTTGTGAAACTGATCTGTGATTGTCGATCAGCTATCAATAATAAGCTGTCTGTTTTCATTTTATTGAGGGTAAAGGAAGACCGGAGACTGGAAAGGGATTTCAATTCAGGGCAAAGTATGGTCAGATACCTTTCATTCTTTCTTTTTTTTTCTTTACTATCCGGGATAATGAATAATGTATCATTTTCAACTTTGAAAATAAGATTAGGACTGCTATAATATTCATATAATACAGCTGATGAGTCTTTTTGCTGCCTGATTGTAATCGTTTTATAATAATCAAAATCACCTTCATCTAACCCGATTTCTTTGATGTTATGAAAAACCGATAGCATTTGTGCTGTATAATAGCTGCCTATTTTTCCCTGTTTGTAATGGCTGCTGAGTTTCAGGTTGGCAGCAGTAAGTGTAGTTAGCAATCCGGTTATGCCTAATAGAATGGTAGCAGTACTTTTTTTCATATACTATTTTTTAAGGCCTGCTGTATATAAGCCAGGTATTGGTCTTTTAATTCCTCAATATTAATATTGAGGAGTGTAGCTGTTTTAAAAAATTGTGGCATTTCTTTCTGGAAAAATACTGATCTACGGAAATCAGTTGCCTTTTGAATTCCGTCTGCAGACACGTAGTAACCTATCCCTCTTTTGTTGGTAATGATTTCCAGCCCCTGAAGAAAATCATAGGTACGCATGACAGTATTTGGGTTCACTTCCAGTTGCACCGCCATTTCGCGTACCGATAGGATACGTTCATCCTGCCTGAATTGTTGCAGCAGAATTTTTTCGCAGATCATATCTGCTATTTGTAAATAAATTGCCTGGTTATTATTAAATTCCATTATGAATAAGTAGATCTCTGATTATACCTGTTTTTCTTTCAATTTAAAATAACTGCCTGTCCAGAAAGTCGCATAAATAATTGCTGGTATTATATATGAAATAGAAAGTGACCACTGCTCAGATAAAGTAACCAAACCTACCGCAGCTTTAGCCGGTCCAATACGAAATGAGTCATTAAAGAACATGCCATGCGGCATGATTTCAACCGGTATCAAAAACAACATTAGGTATTGATTGTAGAAGCCAAGAGCAGTCCAAACAATAATAAATACAATAGCTGTTTTCACGAAAGCATGCTTGGTAAAAGCTAATGAGCCAAAATGTGCTATGCTGCTTATCATGAAGAAAGCAAGGATGGCAAGCAGATTTCTGAGATCGCCGAGGTTAAGCCGCGTTGCTTTAAAATCCGGAAGTTGCATTGATGTTACACCATCAGGCATAGCTGCAAACTGGTTGTAAAAAGAACATAAGATCAT
>JAYTOS010000337.1:0-5220 GCA_043747705.1 Bacteroidota bacterium | reverse complement strand
AGAAAGGCTTACTTTCAGGAAATAAAACCGCCAATTTCAACCATGGATACACACCTTCATCACGACCATACGGAACAACATTTACAAGGTTCTGAAATATTAACGGATATTGTTATAGGCATGTCGGACGGATTAACCGTGCCTTTTGCACTTGCTGCGGGTTTAAGCGGGGCCGTAAAAGATGTGAACCTCATTGTGATCGCCGGTATTGCTGAAATTGCTGCCGGTTCTATTGCCATGGGTTTGGGGGGATATCTCGCCGGTAAAACAGCACAGGACCATTATAACAGTGAACTCAGAAGGGAGTATGATGAAATTGAACGCCTTCCGGAAGTGGAAAAAGAAGAAGTAAGGCAGTTTTTTGAAGGATTGGGATTGAGTCCGGATGTACAGAAACAGGCCGTAGCCGAACTCGTAAAAGACAAGGACCGTTGGGCCGATTTTATGATGAGGCATGAACTGGGACTGGAAAAACCCGACCCGAAAAGGGCGAGAAAAAGTGCATTTAATATTGGCTTCTCGTATGTGGTGGGTGGGTTGATTCCGTTGAGCCCATATTTTTTTGTAAAAGATGGCATTAGCGGGCTGAAAATCTCTGCTGCGGTAACTTTATTATGCCTGTTTATTTTCGGTTATTTTAAGAGTAAGCTTACCGGAACGAATCCTGTGCAGGGTGCATTAAAAGTGGCATTCATTGGTGCCATTGCAGCGGGTTGCGCATTCGGGATTGCAAAATGGATTGGTGGATAACCGCTTTGTGAAACTCTATTTCCGCTGTGATCTTTGTGTTAAAACTTTATGGTTATTTTTCAACACGGAGATCTCAGAGTTTACAGAGCTACACAGAGGAAGAGGGTGGTTGCTTTTTAATTTTAACTATGAAAAGTATAATCAGTCTTATATTTCTTACTTCGTTTATCAGAAATTATAATACTGTTTAAAGTGTATCGTTTTTTAAGGAAATGAAGATCTAAAATAATGGATGCCTGTTACAAAGAGCAACAGGCATTCAAATTATGGAAGAATGAAATATCGACGATGGTATTTAATTCCGCCCGGGTATGTTTGCAGTTCGCATTTGATAATCCTGTGGCGGTTCGGCACCTAAAAGGTTCTTGACAAAATAATCCCAGCGGCGGCGCATCATATAAGGACTGTATGCACCATAGCCATGTGCACTATTAGGGAACACTACCAGATCAAAACTCTTATTGGCTTTAATTAATGCTTCCACCACCAGCATGGTATTAGATGGGGGTACATTATTATCCATCATACCATGGGCAAGCATTAATTTGCCCTTCAGATTTTTTGCATAGTTCTGGTTCGCGTGTGCTTCATAATTGGAGTTCTCTACCAATCCATCATAACGCTCGCCCCAGTCATCTTCGTAATTGCGGTTATCATGGTTACCTGATTCAGAAATGCCTACTTTAAAAAAATCCGGATAACGGAACATGGCAGCGGCAGTGGCAAATCCACCACCTGAGTGGCCCCAGATCCCAACACGGTTTGTATCAATCGGAAATTGCTGCGACAATTGTCTGATGGCAGTTACCTGGTCGGGCAATGTATTCTCAGACATATTTCCATAACTCATATCATGAAAACTTTTTGAACGAAGCGGGTTACTGGTTCCTTCTATCACGACTACAATAAATCCTAATTCAGCTAATGACTGATGATCGTTTCTCGATGCTGAGAACGACCAATTACCCACACTTCCACCCTGTGGGCCGGGGTAGATATAATCTATAACCGGGTATTTTTTGTTAAGCTCCATCCGGTTAGGTGTAAATACCAATCCATAAATATCCGTCTTGCCATCATGCGCTTTTACAGAAACAGGTACAGGTGGTTTCCAACCGGTAGCTACCAGTCTTGACACATCTGTTTTTCCCAATTCACTGATTAATTTTCCATTCAAATCACGCAATACAGTAATCGGGGGAATATTTGGTTTAGAATAACTATCAATAAAATAGTTAGATGAAGGAGAGAAAGAAAGCTGGTGGTTTCCATCTTCCGGTGTAAGCAGAGATAAGTTCCTACCATCAAAACCTATCTTATAAAAATGGCTGAAATAAGGATTGCCCGGTTCGCGGCCGCCAGCCGTAAAATATAATACGCGATTTTTCTCATCAACTTTTATCAGTGTTGTCACTACCCAATCACCTTTTGTTATTTGATTTTTCAATTTGCCGGATACAGCATCATACAAATAAAGATGCCCCCAATTATCCCGTTCCGAATACCAGATGATTTCATTTGAATTGGCAAGATATTTCCAGTTAATACTTCCCTGTCCGGATTCATATTGCGTGGGAACGACTTCTTCAAAAACTTCCCGCACAGCACCCGTGCCGGCATCTGCAATGCGGAACTTTTCCTGTTTATGATCGCGGGAAGTAGAGACGAAGGCCAGTTGTGAAGCATCTTCTTTCCAATCTACATCATCAAAGGTTCCGCTGCTGGAAATATCATCGCTTAGAGAAGCCCGGTGCGGATCAGCTGCCACTTGCAGATTAATTACTTTAGCAGGCTCTACCTCAATAATCACACGATGGATCATGGGAATATCCTTATCGCCGGGCAAAGGATATTTCCATGAACGCAAACCGGGTTTGCCTACATTGGTAGACACCAGGTACATATCACTTACGTTACGTTGATCCTGCCTAAACGTGGCGATCTTTTTTGAATCGGGCGACCAGCGCAGAATTGCCCTGTCGCTCGAACTCCAGCCGGCATTATCTGTTGCATACCCAAAATCCTTGATGCCATCGGTGGTAAGCTGGGTTTGTTCATTGGTTGCTACTTCACGTATCCATAAATTGTATTCTTTAATAAATGCCGCACGTTTGCCATCGGGAGACAGGATCTCATTACCGCCACCACCTCTTCTTCCCTGGCGTGCAGCCGAGGGTGTAAGTGTGACGGAGGTTGATTCATTCGCACTGATTTGGTTCGACTGCAAATCATATTTCCATCTTTTGGTTTCAACAGAAAAGGAAATGGATTTTCCATCGGGTGAAAAAACAATCATTTGAAAAGGCAGCTTCATGGCATCATACTTAGTACCGGTTGCTGTGGAAAGTGCCTCGGCCAGTTTCTGGTGATCGAAAGCTGCGGCCAGGCTCTTTTTATCTGGGTCTGCCAAAATAAATTCACTTTTTTTAAAAGTGGTAGCCAGGTACCAGAACTGGTCGCCGGCCAGCCAGTTGGGGCGAACTTTACCGCCGTCAATAAACGGATCGGTATTATAGCTCATAAACTTTTCGGCGCGTTCATAATCTTTGGCCGTCAATGCCTGCTGGGCACTGGCAGCAAAAGCAAATGCCATCGCTGTTACTGTAAGTAGGTACTTTCTCATGTGTTTTTGAAATTGATTTGAAGGAAACAATATAGGAAAAATAGTTTTATGATGTTGCTACGTTCGGTAAATGGGTCATATGCCTAGCCATACATACAATAGAAGCAGGAAAAGATATTTTTTCTTTGTTTTATGACGTCGGGTGCAGTTGGTATTTAATATCTGATCTCCTCTTACAAAAAATCAGAACCATAAAAAGGGCTCTTTCTACTAAAGCGGGTTAGCAACATTTTTCTCCGGCTTGAATGGGTGGGCATTTGATTGTGCCGTAACTGCAAAAAACACAACAATCGCCTTGTTTTGGTTGTAGGCGTATTTTACACTTTTCACATTCATAAAAAAATACACAAGCGTCTGTCGGCATCATTTCATTCTTTGTATGTCCGCAATTTGGGCAAGTAATGGCTGATTGAAGTTCAACTGTCATTCCATTATAAGTTGCGCAGGTGTTGCAGGTTCCGTGCATTTTATTTAGTTTAAAAGTCCAAATGGTGGCGATCAAAAGTCCGAACATACCTGCATACAATAAATATATCCAATAGTTGCTTTCGTTAAAATGATATGCATACAAAATTAAAAGCCCGCTGGGAATAGCCACCAGTAATGGATACAAACAACGGTGGCGGCGATACGAAATATAAAGTCCGGCTACTGAAACTAAAATCATTGCCTGAAAAATCCACATCGTCCAGCCACCAAACAATTCGGCACTGCCAAGTCCGAGTGCAGCTGCTGCAAAAGCGAAAAGCGGAAAACAGCAGGGTGAAAGTAATGCAGTCAGAAAGAGCCCGGCCGTACCCAGTTTGTCAATATTCTTTGTGACTTTAAATACCATTCTTAATAAATTAATTGGTTGCATGGTGAATATAGTATTGACAAGTAGTATGATGGTAAAAATACACCAATCGATGTTTCGTGCATTTATCTGGATTCCTTCAATCACCCCAACCTGTAGAAACAACAAATCCCGCATAATGCAGGATTTTTCGCAGAGAAGAAGGAGATCAGCCGACTTTTTTATGCGTTGAATACCCATTAATTAAGGACCTGCAAAATAACAACTCCACGAATTACGTTCGCAAATCTGTTTAACTTAAAAGAACTGGTAACAACAATAAATATAAATAATCATTCACATTTTTCTCGTTTTATTTTACAACACTTTGAATTATATTTACCTGTGTTAATCATTTGAAAAATTAAGGGTGATAAATAAATCGATATGGTTCAATAATACTTTTCTTTAAGACTTGGATTAAAGAAAATAAGAGCCTACTAACAGGTATATAGCAAAAATTAAATACAAGCTATTTGATTATTTTGGATTAGATAAAAATAATGTGGTAACTCATAACAATGCCATTTTAGATCTTGGTATATACTTGAGAGTGTAAAAAATACTGATCAAGATTCTGAAAAGTGACTTCCATAACCTGACAAGAAAAAGTACCTTCTTACAACAAATTAAGTTCTGCTAGTTATGGTATTCTCTCACACATCCGTAATCACATCAAACCCTTTAAAACTTCCGACGATGGCCAGGCCACTGACGCGTTGTGCAGTTTGCTTATTTTTAATTTTCTCTGCCACCTGATTTAACGTGGAACCGGATCCAACCGCATCATCAATCAACAGGACATGAGAGAACGATCTTTTTTCGGTCACTATAAAACTTCCCGATGCATTATCGATACGTTCCTGCAGTTTAGGCAATGATTTTTGAGGCACTGGTATGAGGCCACTCATTTTTTTAATGTTCACCACGGGCAGTGGCAGCTTTAGTCCGCCGGCTAGTACTTTCATTAACTGTACTTCCCTGCGCACCGTAGGTGGAATAAATCCAACGG
>JAYTOS010000336.1:0-4159 GCA_043747705.1 Bacteroidota bacterium | reverse complement strand
CTTGAAAGTAGGCTTTCTACCTCTTTTTTGGGCAATCCCATACCAAAAAGCTTCTCTTTTACCTCAAAATGGCATCTTTCGCGATAACCACAATAGTGCTTTATTTTGGGGTAGGCCTCCTTGGGCGTTAAGCTGATGTGCATTTTTTTGCCGCTTTCTTGTTTTTTTTGATAAAAATATTATATTTGTAGTGTGTTTACTACACATCCCACATAATATCCACATTTAATACTTTACTATTTAGCTATATATGGAGTTTGCGAAACATAATGTTTGTTTGATTGATGATGATAACATCTACCAATTCACCGCTCGCAAGCTTGTGGAGTCTACCGGCCTTGCTAAAAAGATCCAGTCGTTCTACAATGGCAGCGATGCGATTAATTATTTCAAGGACCAAAGCAACAATAACCCGGAAACATTACCTGATGTTATTTTCCTCGACATCAATATGCCCATCATGAATGGCTGGGAATTTTTAGAGGAATACAATAAGCTCTCCAATATGTTTTCGAAGCCTATCGTGGTGTATGTGGTAAGTTCCTCCATTGACAGCAACGATATGCAGAAATCGAAAGAATATAAAGCCGTTAGCGATTATCTGGTAAAGCCCATCAACCGTATACAATACAAAGAACTGATCGAAGGCCTGTAGAATATCGAAGGCTGAACGGGGAATTTTGAATGTTGACGTAAAGGATAAATCAACCTTCGTATCCAACCCGGATGCCTGTCAAATCCACATCTCATTCACATTCACCTTATTAATCTCCCCCTGCCGGATTTCTCTTGTGAAATATTAACATTTTACAGTAGGTTTGTTGCAAAGCTAAACTCTCCAGAATGAAATTTATCGTTTCGTCTTCTTCGCTGTTAAAACACCTGCAGCAGATCAGCGGTGTGATCAATGCCAATACCGTTTTGCCCATATTGGAAGACTTTTTATTTGAGATACAGGATAAAAAACTCAATGTAGTTGCCACCGACCTTGAAACCGTAATGCGGGTACAAATGGATGTAGAAAGCAAGACCAACGGAAAAGTATGTATCCCCGCTAAAATTTTACTTGACTCATTAAAAAATATTGCCGACCAGCCGCTCACCTTTAATATTGATAAAAACTTTGCGGTAGAAATTACCAGCGATAACGGTAAGTATAAAGTAATGGGCGAAAACCCCGATAATTTCCCCAAAGAACCCGCCGCAGACGATACTACCGGATTTACCATGAGCAGCAGTGCTTTGCTAACCGCCATCAACAAAACATTATTCGCGGTTAGCAGTGATGACCTCCGCCCTGCGATGACAGGTGTTTTCTTCGAACTCACTAAAGACAGCGTTCAATTTGTAGCAACTGATGCCCATCGGTTGGTTCGCTATAAAAGAACCGATACCAAAGCATCGAAGACCGATTCTTTTATCGTTCCTAAAAAACCATTGAACCTGTTAAAGAATGCCCTGCCGGATAATGAAGACGAGCTGAGTGTTAGCTATAACAGTAACCATCTTTTTGTAAGCCATGGTTCTACGCAAATGATCTGTCGTTTGATAGATGCCCGTTTCCCGGATTATAAGGTGGTGATCCCGGCAGACAATCCTTACAAGCTGATCGTGAACAAAAGCGATTTTCAAAATGCTTTACGCCGCGTAAATGTATTCAGTAATAAGAGTACCAACCAGGTAGCGCTAAACATTACCGGCAGTGAATTACAGATGGCCGCGCAGGATGTTGATTTTAGTTTTGAAGGTAACGAACGTATGAATTGCCAATATGATGGCGAGGACCTGCAGATTGCATTCAATGCAAAATTCCTGATTGAAATGCTGAACGCGGCGGATACCGATGATATTAAAATGGAACTCTCAACTTCAACTAAGGCCGGGTTGATTAAACCCACCGAGCAGGCAGAAGGCGAAGAACTGCTGATGCTGGTAATGCCGTTGATGTTGAATAATTAATTGTTTGATTTTATTCTTTAGCTGCAAGTTGGCAGATTGATAATCAATCTGCCAACCTGCAGCTTTCTTTTTTACTCTTTGCCATCTGTTTATACTATCCGCCTATTTTATTTAGGCAAATCGCAACCACATCCCTTTTTGTTTGTAAATTGATGGTACAAAACGATTGCTGTTATGATAGAAAATATTGTTCATTATTTTAACCATATCCCCAGTCTGCACCGGGCATTGATCATTGCCGGCGGCATTACTTTTTTCTGGATTTTCGAAGGGGTGATTCCTTTGGTTGGTTTTAGCTATAACAAATGGAGGCATGCTTCAATCAATATCTTTTTTACGGTTACTACCATCATCATTAATTTTTCTTTTGCCCTGCTTATCGTTAAATCGAGTGATTGGGTAGTGTTGAATAAGTTCGGTCTCTTACAATTGTTTCAAATGCCTTTATGGGTATTTATGATAGCAGGGCTTTTACTGCTTGATCTTGTAGGAGCCTATTCCATCCACTTCATCGAACACAAAATAAAATGGATGTGGAAATTTCACATGGTGCACCATGCAGATACACATGTGGATACGACCACTGCCAACAGGCATCATCCCGGTGAAAGTGTATTTCGTGCCATATTTACCATGATCGGTGTGGTAGTTTGTGGGGCACCTATCTGGCTGGTGATGATGTATCAAAGCCTTAGCGTGGTGTTAACGCAGTTTAACCATGCCAATATCCGTTTGCCTTTATGGCTGGATAATGCATTGAGTTGGTTTTTAGTATCACCTAATATGCATAAAGTACACCACCATTATATGCGGCCGCAGACAGACAGTAATTACGGGAATATTTTTTCTGTATGGGACAGGTTATTGGGCACATTCAATTACACACCTGTTGAGCAGATAAAATATGGTTTGGATGTGCTTGATGGCAGTAAGGATGAGAGCCTGGGCTTCCAATTGGGCGTACCTTTTGATAAAAAAATTAAAACAGATTATTAATCTTCTCCTTCATCTTTGTAACAAATTTTGTTAATGAAGAGAATAGCCATGATACCTGCCCGCTATGCCGCCACCCGCTTTCCGGCTAAATTGATGCAGCTACTGGGTAACAAAACAGTTATCCGGCATACCTATGATAATACAGTTGCTACCGGTTTATTTGATGAGGTGTATGTAGTAACAGATAGTGCGGTTATTTTTGATGAGATAATCTCAAATGGCGGCAATGCCGTGATGAGTAAAAAAACACACGAAAGTGGCAGCGACAGGATTGCGGAAGCCGTCGAAAATATGGATGTTGACATCGTAGTAAATGTTCAGGGCGACGAACCTTTTGTAAAACGCGAACCCCTTGAAAAATTAATAAAGGTGTTTGAGGGTGAAGAGGGAAAAAATATCCAGGTTGCTTCTTTAATGCAGTTAATGAAAGAACAAAAACTTATTGACGACCCTAATTATGTAAAAGTAGCCGTTGATAAAAATATGCATTCGCTTATGTTCTCGCGCAATGTAATTCCTTACCCAAGAAACAAAGAAAGTTCTGCCGTTTATTACGAACATATCGGTATATACGCTTTTCGCAAAAAGGCCCTGCTCAATTTTACCAAATGGGAAATGACACCTTTGGAGAAAACAGAAAAAATAGAATGCCTCCGCTATTTAGAAAATGGCGTACTACTAAAAATGGTGTTGACAGATTATATGGGCATTGAAATAGATACACCTGAAGACCTCGAACGGGCTTCCAGAATGATTGAATAATGGATTTCGGAATGTGCTGAAGGGAATACTTCAATGCCCAAAATTCTTTATTCAGTATTCGATATTCTTGCCGGCAACTCCCGTTCATTGCTTATCTTACTGTACCTAAACCGATTGCAATGAATAAAAGCAAACTGCTTCGCTGGTCAATTGTTGTGGCACTCGCAGGTTTTATTTTCGGGTTCGATACGGTTGTGATATCCGGTGCCAATCAGCCAATCAAAGAACTATGGCATACCTCCCCTTTGTTTCACGGATTTTTTATCATGTCAATGGCCTTATGGGGTACCGTTCTCGGGGCTGTTTTTGGGGGGATACCCACAGAAAAATATGGCAGAAAAACGGTGCTCTTATGGGTTGGGATATTATTCGCCGTCTCGGCATTAGGTTCAGCTTTTGCATCCGGTCCGTACATGTTCTCTTTTTTTCGTTTTATTGGTGG
>JAYTOS010000335.1:0-1276 GCA_043747705.1 Bacteroidota bacterium | reverse complement strand
AATGAACTTCCTTCAGGGTTTCCGTACAATAAAATATTTAAAGCAGCTGCTGGCAGTTCTTTGATCGGTTTATCCAGGCTGATCTTATTTTTCTTAGCCAATACTTCCACATTTCTAAACATATATGCATCCCGCTGTTCGCCCAATGGTACAATACCGCCTTCTTTTACACTGAGGTTTCTATCAGGCAATATCGCTTCCATACTGATAGAATATACATTACCCAGGCCCTTACAACCGGGGCAGGCACCATAAGGTGAGTTGAATGAAAATGCATTGGGGGATGGCTCTTCATAGCTGATACCGGTATCCTCGCACATTAGCTGCTTGGAATATTGCACGGTTTTATTAGTATCGTTTACCAATAAAAACATCAGTTCCTTTCCCATTTTCAAAGTCTGTTGCACGCTCTGACTCAACCGTACTTTCATATCATCCGTTACCGGCATCCTGTCTATTACTACTTCTATATCATGTATCTTATAACGGTCCACCTGGAGTTTAGGGTTAAGATCGGTTACCTCACCATCAATGCGCACTTTTAAAAATCCTTTTTTACGGATGTCTTCAAACAGTTCACGGTAATGCCCTTTACGGCCGCGGATCAATGGTGCAAGCAGTGTGATTTTTTTATTTTTGAATTTGGCGAAGATATTTTCTACAATTTCTTCTTCACTAAACTTCACCATTTTCTTTCCCGTATTATAACTGTAAGCCTCTCCTATCCTTGCATATAAAAGGCGCAGGAAATCATATACCTCAGTTACTGTACCAACAGTAGAGCGTGGATTTTTATTTGTCGTTTTTTGTTCGATGGAAATAACGGGTGACAGGCCGGTGATCTTATCTACGTCTGGCCTTTCCATATCACCCATAAACTGTCGGGCATACGCACTGAAACTTTCCATATAGCGGCGCTGGCCCTCATTATAAATCGTATCAAAAGCCAAGGATGATTTACCGCTGCCACTCACCCCTGTAAAGACAACCAATTTATTTTTTGGTATAGAAATATCAATGTTTTTCAGATTATGTTCCCTTGCACCGAAAACTTCGATAAATTCCTCTGATGCACCTGTTTGTTTTTGTACATTTTTAATTTTTATACCTGCTTGCTTCGCCATGCTAATATTCTTAGGATTTCAAATGTACTAACATTAGAAAAGCTATTAAGTTTTAAAATCCCGAGAGCATTCAAAAAAGGGCAAAATAACATAGTCTGGCATCATATTTGATATTTTATTTATATAAAACCTGCTTATGAAATATCTACTAT
>JAYTOS010000334.1:0-9526 GCA_043747705.1 Bacteroidota bacterium | reverse complement strand
GATTTGTTTCCTAATTCGAAAAGGATGTAGGAATTATGTAAGGATTCTTTAGACGGTTAGCGTTTACTTTTAAAAAAAGACCGCATCAGAAAGGCGCATTCATCCTGCAAAATACCTTTTACCAGTTCTGTTTTGGGGTGAAAGGGCCAGCTTTCTTTAGTTATGTGCTTATAACCATTTTTTTCATCGGATGCGCCATAAACAACTTTCCCTATTTTACTCCAGTACAAAGCACCGCAACACATCAGGCAGGGTTCTACAGTTACATAGAGGGAAGCTTCGGGTAGGTACTTGGATCCTAAATAGTTAAATGCGGAAGTAAGTGCCAATATTTCTGCATGGGCGGTGGCATCATTCAATAACTCAACCTGGTTATGGCCACGGGCGATGATTTTGTTGTTGATTACCACTACCGCTCCTACAGGTACTTCATCTGCATCGTAAGCAAGCTGTGCTTCTTTTAAAGCCTGCTGCATAAAATAAATATCATCGTATTCTAACATTTGATAACTATTTGATGTTGGAAATACCATTCCAAAATCTTTTACTTTCTTTGGTATTTCCAGTTTCGTTATTTCACTCCGTTAATTCTTTTGATGGTAGCGGCAATCCGCTTTTCTTTTGTTACAGCTGTTTTTGCCTCAGTTATCCAGGTAACATATTCATTTCTATGGCCGGGGGTGGATTGATTAAAGGCCGCCTCAGCTTTTTTATTTTTCTTTAATGCAATGGCCAGTTCAGCGGGTATAGGTAATTATTTTTTAATGGTTGCTTTCGGTTTTGAAGGGAGCTTGATAGCTGCTTCATTCAACCCTGCGGCTTCTTTAATGTACGCGATCAGTATTTTATCTGCAGGCAGATCTTTCAGGGAAATGATCCTGTTAAAATGCCCCATAGCACCGCGGTCTTTTATTTCCAGAATATTCTTCGGGTCTTTCATAATCGCCGCTTTCCAGAAACCAAACGCACAATGTTCTTTAAAAGATGCCATGCTGCAAACGGTTCCCTTATGAATAAAATGCGGAAAGTTCCATTTGATTGTTTCTTCTATAGCAGGATAAGCTGTATGTACCAGTAGCCTGATATGTTGCAGGATAGGTTTTGCAAAAGGAGCGGCTTCTGCAATGTAAGCATCTACACGTGGATCAATCTTTGGCATAGCAGAAGTGTTTAAAAAAGGGATTGGAAAATTCTGCAATTGAATATCTTTTTTTGTGAATCAATTTCAAAATTTTTCAATCCCCAATTCCAAAATCCACTTGTAGACATTACGCTGGATAAAACCGTATTATAGTTTTTGTATCATGATGTTTTTAAACCACACATCATTGCCATGGTCCTGTAAAGCAAAATGACCTTTGAAAATGGTGGCAAAATCGGGCCATTGCTTGAACTTGCTGCTGGCAATCATTTTCTTCCAATTATCATCTCCATAAGTGGTAGACAGAACGGTTACGCCATTTAATATAAATTCAAGCTTACCCCTGTTACAGATCATCTCTGCCGTATTCCATTCGCCTACTGCTTTCACAACACCTTCTTTTCCTGCAATCAGGTCGTACAGGTTACCTGCCCTGTGTTTGGGAATCTTACCATCAGGATGGCCATCATTATCCAGTACCTGCATTTCAGGACCTGTATAATAAGTCTGTTTGTATTTAACGGTATCTTCCTGCACCCAGAAAAGCACACCACTATTTCCATTCTTTGCAATCTTCCAGTCTAATTTCAGGTGAAAGTTTTCATATTCCTTATTGCTTACAAGGTCTCCCGAACCTTTTTCCGATTTATCTTTTTTTGATCCGTTAAAGAAAATGGCACCATCCTCTACTTTCCAGGAAGCATTGACTGTCTTTTTCCCATAAGTGTGCCAGCCTTTGAGCGACTTGCCATCAAATAATGAGGTCCAACCCCTCTCTTTCCGAAAGGAGCTATTTACCGAAGTAATTTCTTTGGGTGTAAATGCCATTAAGCCAAGGGCTAAAATGGTAAATGCTGAAAATGATTGCATGATTATTTATTTCGGAGTAAAAGAATGTATTTAACCATTTGTTTGGCATCGGCTTCGCTGAGGGCTGCATGCGGGGTCATGGGGATAGCACCCCAAACTCCGGATCCGCCTTTTAAAACTTTGCTGGCGAGTAGTGCAACATTTGCATCTGTATTTTCATACTTGGCAGCAACATCCCTATAGGCAGGGCCAGTAAGTTTTTCATTCACTTTATGACAGGTGAGGCAGTCTGATTTGGCGATCAGCTCGAGCCCTTTCTGGTAGTCGGGGTTTGCGCTTAAATCGTTGGTGGCTGCGGGGGGGGCCGAAGCTTTGGCATCTTTATTTTCTGTGCTATTACTGCTACAGGCACCAATAAAAACCAATAAGGCAATGGCTACATAATACTTTTTCAAGGCGGATAGATTTTTTTAATTACAAAATTTGCATTATCCATAGTCTATGGACGATATGAAGATATTAATCAATTCCTAAAATACGGCGATTAAAATTTTCATCAGAACCGGTTCCGGCAAAATCATCGAAAGCTTTGTCGGTTACCTTAATAATATGTTGTTTGATGAATGGCGCACCTTCTGCAGCACCTGTTTCGGGGTGTTTAATGGCACATTCCCACTCCATTACAGCCCAGCCTTTATAATCATATGCTGCCAGTTTACTGAAGATGGAACTGAAGTCAACCTGCCCATCGCCCAGTGACCGGAACCGGCCTGCACGGTCAATCCAGTTTTGGTAGCCGCCATACACGCCCTGCTTGCCGGTTGGATTAAATTCAGCATCTTTTACATGAAACATTTTTATGCGTTCATGGTAATGGTCAATATAACTTATATAGTCGAGGCACTGCAAAACAAAATGTGAAGGATCGTATAATAAACAGGCCCTTGCATGGTTGTTTACTTTTGTCAGGAACATTTCATAGGTTACGCCATCATGCAGGTCTTCTCCCGGATGTATTTCATAACAGAGGTCCACACCCGATTCATCAAATGCATTCAATATGGGCAACCAGCGTTTACCTAATTCTGTAAAACCTGTTTCTACTAAACCGGCAGGCCGTTGGGGCCAGGGATATACGGTATGCCATAAAAGTGCACCGCTAAAGGTAGCATGTGCGTTCAAGCCTAAATTTTGCGAAGCCCTTGCAGCATATTTTAATTGCTGAACGGCCCATTCCGTTCGCGCTTTGGCATTCCCGCGAACATTTTCCGGAGCAAACCCATCAAACAAAAGATCATAGGCAGGGTTTACCGCTACCAACTGGCCCTGCAAATGGGTTGAGAGTTCAGTAATCTCCATTCCTGCTGTTTGTACAATACCTTTCAGTTCATCGCAGTAATTTTTACTTTCTGCTGCTTTCTGCAGATCAATGCAGCGGCTATCCCAGGTAGGTAGCTGTACCCCGGTAAAACCCAATGATGCTGCCCATTTGCAGATAGATGCCAGTGAATTAAAAGGTGCTTTATCACCCATAAACTGGGCAAGAAAAATGCCGGGGCCTTTGATGGTGGTCATTGATTTTTTTTTAATGAATGGTTAATTGTGAGTAGTGAATCGTGAATTGTGAGTGACGCGAAATATTCACACTCACTACTCACGATTCACTACTCACTATACTTCATACTTCGTCCACTTTTTATCCGATGCTGCTGATGCTACTACATTATCTATAAAGGCCATTCCGCGGATGCCATCCTCAAAAGAAGGGAAATCAAGAATTTCTTTGGAAGGTATGGTGCCATCAATTTTTGCAGAAAGGGTAAGGGCGAAATTGCGATAGATATTTCCGAACGCTTCAAGGTAACCTTCGGGATGCCCGCCGGGAGTGCGGCAATTATGGGTGGCGAAGCTGGATAGCCTGTCGCCATAGTTGCCACCCGCACGTAGTATCTGTGCAGGTTGATCGAGCCATCGTACCAATAAAGTATTAGGCTCATGTTGTGCCCATTCAATACCGCCTTTCTCTCCGTAAACGCGGATCTTCAACGCATTTTCTTCACCGGCGGCTACCTGCGATGCCATGAGAACACCGGCGGCACCGTTATCAAACTTCAATAATACATTGCCATCATCATCCAGCGCCCGGCCTTCTACCATAATGTTCAGGTCGGCACAGAGATGCGTAATCTTTGCTCCGGTAATGTATTCGGATAAATGTGCTGCATGGGTGCCAATATCACCCATACAGCCGCTTTTGCCTGATTTTTTCGGATCGGTGCGCCAGGCAGCCTGTGCATTGCCTTCTCTTTCGCTCAGCTTGCTTAGCCACCCCTGCGGGTATTCAACCCAAACTTTCCTGATCTTGCCCAATACGCCTTCAGCTACCATGGCTTTTGCCTGTTTTACCATAGGGTAGCCAGAGTAAGTATGGGTAAGGCAGAGGAGGAGGCCGGTTTCTTCTACTTTCTTTTTTAATTGTTTGGCTTCATCAAGGGTGAAGGTCATGGGCTTTTCTATTACCACATTGAAGCCATGCTCGAGGGCCATCATGGCCGGGGCAAAGTGCGCGAAATTGGGGGTTACGATTGTAACGAAATCCATACGCTTATCGGCTGGCAGCTTGCTTTCTTTGGTGATCATATCTTCGAAAGTAAGATAGGTCCTGTCCGGAGAAAGAAACAGCATCTCACCCGAGGCCTTCGCAATTTCAGGGTTAATACTTAAAGCACCACATACGATTTCGATAAGGCCGTCCATATTGGCGGCAAGCCGGTGTATGGCACCGATAAAAGCATCTTTACCACCACCTACCATACCCATTCTGAGTTTACGATTCATGATTCATTGTTTTTTAAGAATGATACTGATTTATTGATAGAAATGTAGTTGATATTCCGGAAAGTTGTAAAGCTTATAAAAAAAAATGATGAACAGTGATTTTTTACATCCCGATATAAAAATAAAAAATTACATTTAGCCAACGATTGCTTTTTCTATTAATTCTAACGCCATTCTAACCACATGCAACCAACCCCTCAACGCAAACAATTATTTATTGCCAGTTGCCTGGCTTTATTAGTAACCTCGCTTTCTTTTGGTATACGCGCCGGTATATTAGGACGTTTAGGTGTTCAGTTTGGATTGAACACAGCCGAATTGGGAACCATTGCCTCTACTGCATTCCTGGGCTTCCCACTGGCTGTGGTGATCGGTGGTATTGTAGTAGACATTATAGGGATGAAACGCTTGTTGATTGTGGCTTTTGTGTTTCATCTGGCAGGTATACTCCTTACTGTTTTTGCCGGTGGGTATTGGACACTGTTTATTTCAACCCTCTGTATTGGCATTGCCAATGGCACAGTAGAAGCAGCCTGCAATCCATTGGTGGCAACCATTTATTCTGACAATAAGACCACCAAACTCAACCATTTTCATTTGTGGTTTCCCGGCGGTATTTTCATAGGTACTTTATTGGTTTATTTCTTAGACAAAGCCGGTATTGGCTGGCAGGTACAGGTTGGTTTGATGGCGATACCAACGCTCATTTACGGCTTCCTGTTCAGCAAACTCGATTTCCCGGTTACAGAAAGGGTGGCCAGTGGTGTTTCTACCGCAGGCATGTATAAGGCATTATTAAACCCGTTATTTATCTGCATGATCATTCTCATGTTTGGTACAGCAATTACAGAATTATTTACCGGTCAGTGGATAGATGTATTGTTGAAGAATGTATCTGATAATGCCATCCTTCTACTCACCATAGAAACAGGTATCATGGTTATTGGCCGTGGATTTGCCGGGCCGGTAGTACACCGGTTCTCGCCAACAGGCGTGTTATTGATATCATCCATTTTATCTGCATTGGGTTTATACCTGTTGGGACACAGCTCAGGCAATATGTTATTTGTAGGTGCTATTATATTCGGTATGGGTGTATGTTATTTCTGGCCATGTATGCTTGGATTTGTATCAGAGAACCTACCTAAAACCGGTGCTGTTGGAATGAACCTGATGGGTGGAGCAGGTATGTTTGCGGTATCTGTGTATACCATATTCATGGGCGGATATTATGATAAACTGGTAGCCAATAAAATGCCGGCAGGCGATACTTCTGAAATGGCAATGAACGAAGCCAAGAAAGCAGCAGGCCCTGAAGTATTAAATGCTACGTTGATAATACCTATCATACTTATTGTAGCATTTACCATTTTGTTGTTTTACATGCGTGGTAAAAAAAATGCAAATTCATCAACAGCCGCTGCAGCGTAAGCAACATCGGATTATATTTAGAAGGCATACATTATGACAGATCATCCCAACAGGAGGCACGCAATTAAAAGCATTATAGCTGGTTCAGCTGCTCTGGCTGCAGGAACTGTATTGCCTTCTTTTAGCCCTGCTGACAAAAAAACAGCCGTGTTGAAAGGCAATATCCAACATTCTGTTTGCCGTTGGTGTTTTAACGGATTAACCTTAGAGGAGCTTTGTGCCGGTGCGAATGATATTGGTTTAAAAGGCATTGACCTGGTTGGCCCGAAAGACTGGGACACACTTAAAAAATACAACCTGGTTTCCACCATGTGTAATGGTGCTGAGATCAGTTTATCAAAAGGTTGGAATGATAAACAGTATCATTCCACATTAATAAAAAATTATACCGAACATATTGACCTTGTAGCCAATGCCGGATTCAGGAACCTGTTTACCGCCAGCGGAAACCGAAATGGCATGGATGATGAAACAGGATTAAAGAATTGTGTAGAAGGGATTAAACAGGTGATTGGGCAGGCAGAAAAAAGAGGTGTAGTTATTCAAATGGAACTGCTGAACAGCAAAGTAGACCATAAGGATTATATGTGCGACAGGACGCAATGGGGTGTAGAATTATGTAAGCGAATAGGCTCGCCCAACTTTAAACTATTGTATGATATTTATCACATGCAGATTGATGAAGGAGATGTGATCAGAACGATCAGGGATTATAATACTTATATAGGTCATTATCATACAGCCGGTGTTCCGGGCAGGCATGAGATTGATGAAACGCAGGAGCTGTATTACCCTGCTATTATGAAAGCAATATTGGCAACCGGTTTTAATGATTATGTAGCACAGGAATTTATTCCTTTGGCAGCCGATAAGTTGGATTCATTGAGGAAGGCAGTAATGATATGTGATGTATAAGATACGTGAGACGTAAATCGTGAGGTCATGTTTTTATTCACGATTCACATTTCAAGACTGACGAAAAAAATAAACCAATCATAAAAAATAAACAGAATCATGTCCGATCAAACCTACGACGCAATCGTCATCGGCTCCGGTATCAGCGGTGGCTGGGCCGCTAAAGAGCTTACAGAAAAAGGGCTTACAGTATTGATGCTGGAACGCGGGCGTAATATTGAGCACATAAAAGATTATGTGAACGCCAACAAAGAAGCATGGGACCTGCCACACCGTGGCCGCAAAACGCAGCAACTGATCAAAGATTATCCCGTACTAAGCAGGGAATATACTTTGAACGAGTGGAATACCGATTATTGGGCAAGCGATAAAGAAAGTCCTTACACAGAAATTAAAAGATATGATTGGTTTCGCGGGTACCATGTAGGTGGCCGTTCATTAATGTGGGGAAGACAAAGTTACCGCTGGAGCGATTTTGATTTTGAAGCCAATGCCAAAGATGGCATTGCCGTTGACTGGCCTGTACGTTACAAAGACATTGAACCCTGGTACGACCATGTAGAAAAATTTGCCGGCATTAGTGGTAACCGCGATGGGTTGGCACAATTACCGGATGGACAGTTTCTGCCAGCCATGGATATGACCTGCGTAGAAAAAGATGTGGCTGCCAGGATGAAAGAATATTATAAAGGCGCACGCTCCATGATCATTGGACGCACAGCTAACATTACTGTTGCCCACGAAGGCAGAACTGCCTGCCAGTTTCGAAATAAATGCTGGCTGGGTTGCCCCTTTGGTGCATACTTCAGTACACAGTCTTCTACTTTGCCTGCAGCGATGAAAACAGGTAAACTTACCCTCAGGCCATGGTCTATCGTTACTAAAATAGTTTATGATAAAGACAAGAAAAAAGCAACAGGTGTAGAAGTACTGGATGCAGAAACAAATAAAACATACACATTCAATTCCAAAATTGTTTTCCTGAATGCGTCTACTTTTAATTCTGCGTGGATATTAATGAACTCTGCAACTGATGTATGGCCCGATGGTTTGGGCAGCAGCAGCGGCGAGTTGGGTCATAACCTGATGGACCATCATTTAGGGGTGGGTGCAGGTGGAAGGGTAGAAGGATATGAAGACAAATATTATTTTGGCCGCCGTGCCAATGGTGTTTATGTTCCACGTTACCGTAACCTGTTTGGCGATAAACGTGATTACCTGCGAGGTTTTGGTTACCAGGGTGGTGCAAGCCGCCAGGGATGGAGCCGCGACATTGCGGAAATGAGTATTGGCGGAGAATTTAAAGATGCACTCACGGAGCCGGGTAGCTGGACAATGGGCATGGGTGGATTTGGTGAAATATTACCCGACCACAGCAACAAAATAACACTGGATAAAACCAAGAAAGATAAATGGGGATTGAATGTGTTGGCTTTTGATTGTGAGATGAAAGAGAACGAACTGAAAATGCGTAAAGATATGCAGGCCGATGCCATTGAAATGCTTACCAACGCCGGCGTGAAAGATGTGAAAGGATATGATGGTAATGCCATACATGGCCGCGGTATCCACGAAATGGGGTCAGCACGAATGGGCGCCGATCCAAAAACATCAGTGGTAAATAAAAATAACCAGGTATGGGATGCACTGAATGTATATGTAACAGACGGCGCATTCATGACATCAGCTGCCTGCGTTAATCCATCGCTTACGTACATGGCGTTTACTGCAAGGGCAGTGGATCATGCGGTATCGGAATTAAAGAAACAAAACTTATAATTTGAATGGTGAATAGTGAGTAGGCAGTAAGCAGTAAGCCTTCACTCACTATTCACCACTGACAACTCACTAAATAATAAACCATTAAAAATACAATCTCATGAATAGAAGAGAAGCCATATCCAGTGTAGCCTTGCTCCTGGGTGGAACTATTTTGGGTGCCGATGCTTTTTTATCGGGTTGCAAAACCAGTACGAAAGATGCCGGTGTAACTTTTTCTGCCACTGATATCTCTTTTTTGGATGAGGTAGCAGAAACCATTCTTCCCGCAACAAGTACACCAGGTGCGAAAGCAGCTAAAGTGGGTGAATTTATGACGGTAATTGTACGCGATTGCTATGAAGAAAAAGACCAGAAGATTTTCATGGACGGACTTAAGAAATTAGATGAAGCCAGCAAAGCCAAAAACAGCAAGTCGTTTATGGAAAGCACACCTGCACAGCGGCATGACCTGTTGGTTGCTTTAGACAAAGAACAAAGTGATTATCAAAAATCAAAGAAAAAAGAAGACCCCAACCATTATTTCCGCATGATGAAAGAATTAACCCTTTGGGGCTATTTCACTTCGGAAGAAGGCGCTACCAAAGCATTGCGTTATGTAGCGGTACCGGG
>JAYTOS010000333.1:0-1233 GCA_043747705.1 Bacteroidota bacterium | reverse complement strand
CCTCCGGCTCCGGGTTGGTCTGCAGTGGAAATACCTGCTGCTTTCATACGCCTGAACTCTTCGGTAGGGATGAACTTACCGGTCGCAAACGTGTACTCTATTTTATTACGGTAATGCCGGGTTTGATCGGCACCAATAATGGGCGATATTTCGGGCAAGACCACTTTTGCGATCCTTCCAAGGTTGTCGCTCACCTGTTTTTGTTTGTAGAAAAGCTGTTTTTCGTAAGGCAGCATTTGCCATTGGCAGCCGCCGCATACACCAAAATGGGTACAAAAAGGTTCTACCCTGTCGGGGGAATAAGCATGTATATTAACCACGTGCCCTTCTGCCCAATCGCTTTTATTCTTTGATAACTGCACATCCACCAGGTCGCCGGGAACGGCACCCTCAATAAAAACAACCTTGCCCTCAACCCTTGCCAACGACTTGCCTTCTGCCGCATAATCGAGCACCAGTACTTTTTCTAAAACAACTGTTTTTCTTTGTTTTCTCACGGGTGCAAATGTAACGACTGTTGGGTTATGCTGGACCTGGACTGATTTATGAATGGTGAAGCGTGAATGGTGAGTGGTGAATGGTGAGCAGTGAAGCGTGAGTGGTGAGTAAATGAGGTAAGCGGCAGTATTCACTCACAACTCACAACTCACGATTACCCCCTCCCAACAAACAATAATTTTTTTGGGAGATGATTAACGGCCCTGAACTTGTATTTAACTAAATTTACCCTTGAATCCGGAAAAATATGAGTCGTTTATTATTTACAGCATGGGCATTATTGGGTGTATTGGGGCTTTCGGCACAAAGGGCTGTCGCCCAGGCACAAAAGCCAGTGCCTGCCAAAGGCAGGAATATCAGCATCACACTCACCCCGTTGAAAAACTGCAAGGTTTACCTGGGTAGTCATTTCGGAAACAGTAAGGCATTGGTAGATTCTGCTTTTCTGAATGAAAAAAGTCAGGGTGCTTTTAAAGGCCCCGCCAAATTAACCGGTGGTATTTATTTTGTGGTGTCGCCGCAATTCACCATCCAGTTTGAGCTGCTGATGGATGCGGAACAGCATTTCAGCATTGTAGCGGATACTTCCCTGAAAGACAAAGCAGTTATAACAGGTTCTTTTGACAATGACCTCTTTAAAAGTTATTCTGCCTATACCGTAAGCAAGGGTAGTTATCTAACGCAGCTGGAGACCCAGTTTCGCGGCCAAAAATCAAAAGAAGATTCCATCCGCCT
>JAYTOS010000332.1:0-1125 GCA_043747705.1 Bacteroidota bacterium | reverse complement strand
AATAGCTACGTTACCCTTGAAGATTGACGGAATCCCTTTTTCACAGATAACTTCACTTACATATACAAAAACATCGGGTGGTGCCGGTTTCCCCTTTATTTTCCCATCCCATGCATATGCGGGATCACCCGGAAGGAAATTCATTTTTTCAAAAACGATTTCTCCCCAACGGGTGAATATCCTGAAGCTCTTAATCATCTTAATGCCTTTACCCTGCACCAGCAATACATCATTGATTCCATCGCCGTCAGGAGAAAATGCATTGGGTACGAATAAATCTGTGGTATTACAAAAGGTTATAATGTTAAGGGTATCGTTACTGGCACAGCCATACTTATTAATTGCGGTGCAGATAAAAGTTGCATCGTTGTCGATTTTTACTGTTGGAGTTGGGCAATTTCTGCAGGAAAGTTCAAAAGGGCTTTTCCAGATCCATTTGCGGATATCCTGGGTTTGGGCATTGGCATTTAACTGATAAGTAGTGCCGGCTGTGATAACCGTGTCTTTTCCAATATTGATAGGGGTTGGAAGGCCTACAATAAGTTTTATTTCAGCAGTATCCGTAAAACAATTGAATTCGTCTTTGCCTATCACATGATAAATTGTAGAAGACTGTGGTGTTGCAAAAGGAGAGGAAACATTTTTATTGCTTAGCCCGGTTGCAGGGTACCAGGAATAACTGCTTGCACCCGCTGAAAATATTTGTTTGGTCTGTCCTATGCATAGGGTATCGCCTGGGGTTGTAATCATTTTTAGTGGCTGTATCACACGCACATCAGTAGTTTTTATTTCGCTACAGCCATATTCACTATAACCCAGTACATTGTATTTACTGTTGTTAACAGGTTTTACCATAACTGAACTGCAATCTGTGCAGATTATTTTATTGTTCTGATCTGTCCAGATATAACTTAAAGCACCGTTTGCCATTAATTCGAGCGAATCGCCCCTGCAAACAATAGAGTTGGGTTTAAGGGTAATGGTTGGTATTGGATGAATAGTGATTTGTTTATAGGCAGAATCCATGCAACGGTTTATGGTTGCCACCGTTAATTTCAAAGTGTAGTAACCATCGTTCATGTATTGAACAGTAATAATAGAATCTTTGATTCTTGTACCGTTACC
>JAYTOS010000331.1:0-3608 GCA_043747705.1 Bacteroidota bacterium | reverse complement strand
CAGTATTTAAAAACCAGTTCATATAACCATAATCGGTTTTGGCAGTTGTGGGTGTTAATGCCTGTTTAATCCATTGTTCACTTAGTAATTGTTTACCATTCCAGTTGCCACGGTGTAAGGTGAGCAGGCCAAACCTGGCCATATCATAGGCATTAATAAACATACCGCCACCCCAATGCCCACCACCACTTACAGATTGTACGGGTTGGCCATCTAATACGATCCAGGCATTTCTATAACCCGTCCACCGCCAGGTATTGGAAGCACCTATCGGGTCCATAATGTATTGCCTGAGTACCTGTGGTAAGGGCCTGCGCCAAACACTGGTAGCGGCCAGTGCCAAAGCATTTACCCGAACATCATTGTATTCATAAACAGTGCCCGGTTCATTTCTTTTTCTTCCAATCCATTTTGATGCATCAGGGTCGGGCCTGTCTGCCCATTCGGGCTTTCCCCATAAACTGCCTTCCCAATCACTTGTCTGGCGAAGCATATGATCCCATGTAAGGGTTTTATTATGCGCTGTTGCAAAGGGCTGAAGTAACTGCGGTTGTCCGAAAAGATCGTCGGAGCGGTGCACTTCCTGCGGGCTAAACAATTCGATAGGTGGTACATACTTTGCAACGGTATCATTCACGCTCTTGATCAAACCCAGATCAACAGCAACGCCAATAACGCTTGATAAGAAACTTTTGGTAACACTATGTGTCATATCGCAACGCAGCGGTTCCCCCCAGGCGGCAACAATATATCCTTTGTAAATAATGATACCGGTAGGATCACCACGCTCTGAAAAAGGGCCAATCCCTTCACCAAAAGGTTCTTTGCCAAAACTCTGGTAATGGCTTATCTCCATATTACGCGGGTTCTTTGATTCGGCAGCCTTAGCAATGGCAATGGCTTCCTGGATCCTGGCTGCATCCAACCCGGATTCGGCGGGCGTTTTTTGTTCCCAGTTTTGAGCCGTTGGAAAATAACTTAGTGGAGCTATTGGTTTTTTCTGACCGAAAGAAGCCATACCAACCAGCATTAAAAGAAGAAAAATATTTCGCTTTATCATAGTTACTAAAGTAAGCGAAATAACCTTACTAAGATTTAACTGATGGCAACTTTGCGAGAAAATATGATGATATGCCGGTATAAAAAAAGAGCAGGAAAATCGTTCTCCTGCTCTTTTTCTTTGTTCTTATCTTATTGAAATAACAGTTGATTAATTTCCCCTGTTCGAATTGGTGTTACCGGAAAATCTTCTGTCACCACCCCTGAAAGACCTGTTACGGTCGGTATTCTGGCGGTGCCTTTGTACGGGCCTTTGCGGTAAAGATTTATAAGTAGTAAGTGAAGTATCACTCATCGCATACGGATGATCTGTTACGATAGGTACCGCAGTAGTAATCAGTTTCTGAATATCCCTCAGGAATTCTTTCTCTTCTGCGTCGCAGAAAGAGAACGCAATACCACTGGCACCGGCACGACCGGTACGACCGATCCGGTGTACATAGGTTTCGGGTATGTTAGGTAATTCAAAATTGATTACGTGAGAAAGATTATCTACATCAATACCCCTGGCAGCAATATCTGTTGCTACCAATACACGGGTATGCCCGGTTTTAAAATTACTCAAAGCACGCTGGCGTGCATTTTGTGATTTATTACCATGAATAGCTTCTGCACCAACGCCCGCTCTCAGCAATTCTTTCACCACTTTATCTGCACCATGTTTGGTGCGTGTAAAAACCAAAGCGCTTTGTATGGCTTTATCTTTTAAAAGGTGGATAAGCAAATGTTTCTTGTTGTCTTTTTCAACAAAATACATAGACTGCTGTATGGTTTCTGCAGTTGAGGAAACCGGGGTCACTTCAACTCTTGCAGGGTTGGTTAAAATAGTGTTCGACAGTTTGGCAATCTCTGCCGGCATAGTAGCTGAGAAGAAAAGTGTTTGCCTTTTTGCGGGGATTTTAGTGATAATTTTTTTTACATCGTGAATAAAACCCATGTCGAGCATACGGTCTGCCTCATCCAACACAAATAATTGTATCTGCGACAGGTTGATATAGCGTTGTTCTACCAGGTCTAATAAACGGCCGGGGGTAGCGATTAAAATATCTACTCCATTGCGTAAAGCATTTGTTTGCGGCCCCTGTGATACGCCACCGAAAATTACCAGGTGCTTCAGGTTGAGGTTTTTACCGTAAGCTGCAAAACTTTCGTCTATCTGTATGGCCAGTTCCCTTGTTGGGGTTAAGATTAAAGCTTTAATGCCTTTGTTGGCATTACCTGCTGCTTTTTCTTCGTGCAGTATCTGCAGAATGGGAATGGCAAAAGCTGCCGTTTTACCGGTGCCTGTTTGGGCACAACCCAAAAGGTCCCTGCGTTCCAAAACGATGGGAATGGATTGTTCCTGTATAGGTGTAGGTGTGGTGTAACCTTCAGTGTTGAGTGCCTTCAAGATGGGCTCAATAAGGTTTAATTGTTCGAATAACAAAATGGTATAATTTAATAAATGAACACCTGAAATAAGCTCAGATGGTATATAGCCTGCCCGTAATTGACTTGATAAACTTTGTCACGGAAGAGTGATCAGTCTGTAGAGAGAGTATATGAATGATGCAAAGGTAAGGGATTTTTATTTAATAGGATGTTGAGCAGGAAGATTATGCGCTACTGAATGATAATTAACATCCTTGGTAAAGTGTTGTAATTTGTACCAACCACTTTTCATTTTCTGTATTAAATATATGGATGACAACCTTTTTGCATACCTGCAGCAACTGGAATTGATTACTTTTTTTTCGGGATATCCTTTTATATATGCTGTTGTTTTTTCTATTGCAGGAAACCAACAGGACAAAAATAGTTTTCAAAACCGGGTTATTAAACTCTTGCCATCTGGATATGCATTGGTGGGGATATTATACATGGGTTTCCAGTTAAAAAATCTTTATCCGGTTTATTTCATTCAAAACAGTAATCTTACACTACACCAGACCTGTGGGCAGATATGGGGCTTTCTCTCCCTGCTTTTCTGGATCCCTGCAGTCGCAAAAAAAATAATTTTAAGTTTACTCCACAGTTTGGTTTTTTTCTTCTTTCTGGTAAGAGATATATTCTTACAATTGTCTGCATCCACTGTAGATATGCATATAGTAAGAAACGATATGAAAATGTATACCGTGAGCCTTTTACTGAACCTTGCGGCAATTGTGGTTATTATATTACTCTCTTCTTTGGTTAAGCAGTATAAAAAATAATTTAATCAAACGTGCCATCTCATGCACAAAGACAATACAATAAGAAAATTTTGTGTGTAAGAATTGTATCTAGTAAAAACTTGTTCTCCTTACTATTCGTGGCATATCAGCACTCTTTGATTGATATCCTGGGGTAATCACTTTTGAATAACATGATATTTATCATTATTCAGCTTGAGCGATGTCATAAAAACACCCATTTCTTCGAAATACTTTTGTAGAGTTAAATTTTCATTCACTCTTCTTAATCAATCTTTATGAAACTGCTTACTAATAAAATGCTGATGATTTTTCTGATCCTTATCAGTGGTTATGGGTATATAGCGAGTTGCACCCATGAATCTGTTGTTCCTCCTG
>JAYTOS010000330.1:0-7291 GCA_043747705.1 Bacteroidota bacterium | reverse complement strand
CAATAATGCCAGAAAGGAAAACGAAATAAAATTTGCTTTAATAACGGTCAAACGCATACAGAATGTTAAGCAAGAATGAGCTCAAATATATCCAATCTTTATGCCAGAAAAAACAAAGGCAGTCAGAAGGTCTGTTTATTGCCGAAGGACCCAAGCTGGCAGATGAATTATTAAAGAGTGATTACCGTATTAAAAAGGTATATGCTTTGGCGGGTTGGGCCGAACAATATTCCGGCCCTGTTGAGGTGGTAACTGTTACGGAGATTGAATTAGCCAGGATCAGCGCATTACAAACCCCCAACCAGGTATTCGCAATTGTTGAACAAAAAAAGATGGTAGAAGAACCCCTTCTTGCCAAGCGACTGACTATAGTATTGGATGGTATCCAGGACCCAGGAAACCTGGGTACGATTATCAGGATAGCTGACTGGTTTGGTATTACGCAAATTATTGCCAGTGAAGACACGGTTGAATTGTACAACCCTAAGGTGGTGCAAAGCACTATGGGCAGTATTGTTCGTGTGAATATTTGGTACCGGCCATTACCGGCTTTGCTGGAAGCATCAACTGTGCCTGTGTATGGGGCTTTGTTAAATGGCAAGAACATGCATGGCGAACCGCCTGTTACTGAAGGGGTGCTGGTTATTGGCAATGAATCTAAAGGCATTAGCCAGGACCTGCGGCCATTTATTACACATCCCATCACCATTCCACGCCTGGGGGGGGCAGAATCATTAAATGCTGCCGTAGCTACAGGTATTATCGTATCCCATTTAAAAAAAGCATAACTGATCCGCGAATCCATTCTATGCAGTGCGTGCTATCGGAACTGAATGGCTTTTACCGGGTTCACCCGCTTGATGAGTAAAGTAGGGATAATAAGTGATACGTAACAAACTACTGCTGTACCCACACAAACTGCTGCCACCTGCCACCAAATGATTTGTACCGGTGCCGTAGCTACATAATAAGAGGCTTCATCCAGCTTAATAAAACCGGTATATTGTTGCAGGAGGCAGATACCAATACCCAAAATAAAACCTATGCCGATACCGGTAATGGTAATAACTGTTGCATGGTATAAAAATATTTTTTGTATAATACCATCCTGTGCACCCAATGCTTTCAGTATACCTACCATACGCGTTCTTTCCAATATCAATATGAGTAAACAGGTTATCAGGTTAATGATGGCCACTACCGCCATCACAATAAATATCACGTTGCGGTTTACATCCTGTATGTTAAGCCAGTCAAAAATGTTTGGATATACTTCGCGGATACTGCGGCTCATCCATTGAACGGGTAATTTTTCAGAGAGGTTATTACTGACGGTATCAATGTTTTTATAGTCTTTCAAAAATATTTCATAGCCCCCCGTTTGCGCGGCTGTCCATCCGTTTACACGGCGTATCAACCGTAAATCGCCCAGTACAAACAGCTTATCATATTCTTCAATACCTGTTTTATAAATACCGGCTACGGTTAGTTTGCGGTAGGTACGCGAGCCATCAATGATAGAGATAAAATAGACGGTTACCGTATCATGCAACCTGATGTTTAATTGGGCGGCAACAGGTGCAGAGACCAATAATTCTTTACTGTAAGATGAATCATCAAAGTTAAGCCAGCGGCCTTCTTTGAGATAGGTCTTCAGTCTGCTGCTATCATAGCCTTTTTCAATGCCTTTTAATAACACACCTTCTATCTCCTTGTTCTTTTCCAGCACGGCAGATTTGGTAGCGAAACTTTGCACTTTTTCAACACCGGGTTCGTGTCGGATCAATAACTCGATGGTATCATTTTTCTCAATAGGTGTTTCTTCGGCTACCAGGGATTTGTTGGGCTCGTATTTTTGTACACGTACATGTCCCCAGAAACTGAATACTTTTTCTGAAACTTTTTGCTGAAACCCGTTTACAAAAGCCAATGTAATGATCATGGCCATAACACTTAACGCGGTGGCGGCAACTGATAAACGGATGATGAACCTTGAAAAAGATTTCTGCCGGTTAAAGGCAATGCGTTTGGCAATATGGAAGGCCAGGTTCAATCGGCACGGTTTTAGTTCAATCAAAACTACATTGCCGTTGCCAATACAGCAAAAGCATTTGCAGGCAGGCAGAATGTTGTATGTTTAAAGAAGATTTACCTGTATGAGAAAGACCTTTTTTTTCGTGATCGTATTTACAGTATTTCAATCGCTGCAGGCCCAACGGTTGCCCGATCATGTGTATAACCAGGATATCCGCACCGTTAAATTATTCCAGCAGAATAACCAGCAAAGCATGCCTTTATTAACGCTCAATTCAAACGACCAGCTTGAACTGCATTTTGATGACCTTTGCGGGTATGCTAAAAACTATTATTATACGTATCAGTTATGCAATGCCGATTGGTTGCCGGCAGATGATGTAAGTGTGTTTGATTATATTAGAGGCTTTACACAAAACCGGTTGAACCAGTATCGCATATCATCTGTAGCTGCAACAAAATATGTGCACTACCAGGCTTTATTGCCTGAAAGAAATTGTATCCCAACAAAAAGCGGTAATTACCTGTTGAAAGTGTACCTGGATTCCGATACGTCGAAACTCGCTTTCACCAAGCGTATGATGGTGGTAGAGAATAAAGTAGTGGTAGGCGGACAGGTGCAACAGCCTTTTGATAATGAGTTGTTACGCTCACACCAGAAAGTACAAATTTCTGTAAACACTTTGCAACTGAATATACTAAGCCCGCAGCAGGTAAAAGTGGTAATACTGCAAAACAATCGCTGGGATGATGCGGTAAAGAATATCCAGCCATCTTTTATTCGGGGGAATGTGTACGAATATAATGGAGAGCAGGACTGCGTTTTTCCGGCAGGTAAAGAATACCGCTGGGCAGATTTGCAAAGTTTCCGTTTTCTGTCCGACAGGTTGGAGCGTGTTGATAAGGCTGTACAACCCAATGCAGTATTTATCAAGCCCGACCTGGAGCGAAATAATCTGAGGTATATATTTTTCCGTGACCGTAACGGATGGGATGAGATCAGTACCACAGAATCCATCAATCCCTGGTGGCAGAGTGAATATGCAAATGTGCATTTTACATTTGCGCCCAATAATAACCAGCCTTTTGCCGGGAAAACAGTGCACTTATTAGGTGAAATGACGGGAAGCCAGATAGGAGATACCTCTAAGATGGTGTATGATGCGGTAAAAGGCGTGTATACCAAAACACTTTTGCTGAAACAGGGTTATTACAGTTATACCTACGTTACTAAAGACATACGAAACCCAACTGCCAAAGCAGATCCCTCCTTAACGGATGGTAATTTTTGGGAAACAGAAAATGAATACACGATTCTTTTTTATTATCGTTCCTTCAGCAGCCGTCATGATGAGTTGGTAGGGATATCTACCATCAACTCCCGCAATGGCAGATCCGGGTTTTAAAAAATGTATTCGTCTTTTCCGGAAAGCTGAAAAAAAACAGGAAAATATCAGTTCAACCCTTACTTTTGCCGCGGCAGGTCTTACACGGCCAGCTCCTGCTGAACCTCCCCAGGGCAGGAATGCAGCAAGGATAAGCGGTTGTAGCGGTGCGATGTGAGTAGCCTGCCACTTTTTTTCCCTGCCCTCATTCGCAGCACCCTGCGGAGATGAGGGATTCAGAACAGGGGGAATCATTAAAATTTATTAGCCGTATATGAAATTTTTTATCGACACGGGCAATCTCGCTCAAATTAAAGAAGCCAATGACTTAGGGATTTTAGATGGCGTAACCACCAATCCTACCCTGATGGCCAAAGAGGGTATTAAGGGTGAGGAAGCCATTGCGCATCATTATAAAACCATTTGTGAGTTAGTGGATGGTGATGTGAGTGCCGAAGTGCTCTCTACCGATTTTGCCACGATTGTGGAAGAAGGCAAAAAATTAGCTGTTATCCATCCCAATATTGTAGTGAAAGTACCCATGATCAAAGATGGGATCAAAGCTATCAAATGGTTTACAGATAATGGTATCCGAACCAATTGTACCCTGGTTTTTTCAGCAGGACAAGCGATACTTGCCGCAAAAGCCGGTGCCACGTATGTATCGCCTTTTATCGGACGTATTGATGACAGTGGTTGGGACGGGATGGAACTTATTGGCCAAATGAGGCACATTTATGATATACAGGGATACAAAACAGAAATATTAGCCGCCTCTATACGCAATGCATTACATATTATTAAAGCTGCGGAACTAGGTGCTGATGTTTGTACCTGTCCGCTGGATTCTATCCTTGGGTTATTAAAACACCCGTTAACGGATATAGGCCTGGCTAAATTTTTAGAAGATGCTAAGAAAATGTAATAGCTGCTTACGAAGTTAGAAGTACGAAAAATAATGGATACCATACAATAAAATGCCCGCGATTCGCGGGCATTTTATTGTATGGCTGTTGCCGGTAAATATTTCCCAAAAACTATATTATTTTCATCAATAGGCATAATAAACTTCTTTAAAGGGTATTGAATTCGTCTTGTAAGTTATCGACAGTTTATTGTCAGTGATTTCATCAACTTGGTACATGATGGTTACGGGCCCGGTAGGAATATTGGTGATCATTTCTATGAGGCTCATTGTTCCGCGTAATTCCCAGGTGCCGGCATAGCCATCCGAATTGGTAAAAGTACCGGAGGTTGATTCGGTAATGGTATAGGTTTTGGTATATCTCATTTGATCAGTTGTCAGCACCTGTTCCGCATTATTTATATACAGATTTTTTAAGTGCCAGTACCTGTTACCGATACCAGTAAGATTATTTACAACTTTTTGTTCTTCGGTTAGGGGCGTATCCGGTTTACTGCACCCTGAAAACAGTACAGTTAAAAAAAAGAGTGTACATAAATGCCGGATCAATCTCATCTTTTATCGATTGGTAATATGTCAGTATTTCATTTGCTAATTCCTTCTCACAATTGTCAAAAGGTAGTCAATAACTAATATGACATATACAGATATATCATTCGCATGACTTAGCTTAAGATGTGAATAACCAGATGAGCGAAAGGGCCTGGTTCGTTAATGGCGCATAAGGTGAGCAGCCTCTTTGTAAAAAGAAATATTTTGTTAAATTTTTATTTTGGAGTTACCTGTACATTGTAAAACATAAATGCCCATTTATCGGCTTCAGCTTTAATCACCTGGTCTGTTGAGCGGCCGGAACCATGGCCGGCTTTGGTTTCTATCCTTATTAATACAGGGTTATCGCCCTTGTGTTTCTCCTGCATGGTAGCGGTAAATTTAAAAGAGTGGGCCGGTACCACCCGGTCATCATGGTCGGCTGTCATTACCAATGTAGCCGGATAGGCAGTGCCTTCTTTAAAATTATGCAGCGGCGAATAACCTTTTAAATAAGTAAACATTTCTTTCGAATCTTCCGATGTGCCATAATCATAAGCCCAACCTGCACCGGCAGTAAATTTATGATATCGCAACATATCCATCACACCCACAAACGGAAAAGCTACTTTACAGATACCAGGTTCCTGTGTAATAGCAGCACCAATTAATAATCCACCATTTGATTCTCCCTGAATGGCCAGTTTATCCCGGGAGGTATACTTATTGTCGACCAGATACTTGGCAGCTGCAATAAAATCATCAAATACATTTTGTTTTTTTGTTTTGGTGCCTGCTATATGCCATGCTTCGCCGTACTCACCACCACCGCGTAAATTGGCTACGGCATAAATACCACCATTCTCCAATAATATAATATCACTGGTGCTGAAATACGGAGTAATACTTATCGAAAAACCTCCATAGGCATATAATAAAGTGGGATTAGTACCTTCTAACTTTATTCCTTTTTTATGGGTGATGATCATGGGGATTTTTGTACCATCTTTAGAAGTATAAAAGACCTGATTAGATTCATAATCCTCACTCACAAACTTTACACCCGGTTTTTTATAGACATCACTTTTTCCTGAGGCAATATCCATTTTATAAATGGTGGCCGGGTTTATGTAAGAAGTGAAACTATAATACAATTCTTTTTCGCTATTTTTTCCGGAGAAGCCATAGGCACTGCCTAAACCCGGTAAGCTGATATCCCTTACTTTCCTGCCCTGCATATCATATTGAATTACCCGGGTAATGGCATCTTTTAAATAACTGCAAAAAATATTTCCGCCGGCAGTACTTGCCGACAATACTTCTGATTGTTCAGGAATAAAAGGTTTCCAGTTTTCAGGCTGTGGATGGGCAAGTGGTGCAACTACGATTTTACTTTTGGGAGCATCTTTATCAGTTTGGATATAAAAATACTGGTCATCCGCAGTAAGGATACCGGATTGGTTATTTATATTGTTAACCACCGATACAATAGGGGCATCGGTTTTGGTCAGGTCCTGAACATATATCTCGCCTCCATAAGTACTGTTGGCGGCATAGATCACCAGCCATTTTTCATTTTCTGTTACCTGGGCACCAATATATCTGCGGGGAGTAGTAGTGCCACCGAAAACCAGTTTATCCTGGCTTTGCGGCTGGCCCAGTGTATGAAAATATAATTTATGCTGGTCGGTTTTTCCCGCAAGCTGGCTGCCTTCTTTGGGTTTATCATAACTGCTGTAATAAAACCCTTCATTCTTTTTCCAGGCGATGCTGCTGAATTTCACCTCCTGTAAAGTGTCGCCAATCTGTTTTTTTGTAATGGCATCCAATACGAGTATTTTGTGCCAGTCGCTGCCACCTTCCGATATTTGGTATGCGGCCAGTGAGCCGTCTTTTGTAAAATTCAATCCTGCCAGGGAGGTAGTACCTGTTTTTGAAAAAGTATTTGGATCAAGAAAAACTTCGGCTTCTTTATCACCCCCTTTCTGCCGGTATAAAACACTTTGGTTTTGCAGTCCCGCTTTCTTGTAAAAATAAGTATATGCTCCTTCTTTTGATGGTGCGGAATAAGAATCATAGTTCCATAATTCCTCTAAACGTTTCTGGATCTTCGTACGAAACGGGATTTGTGAAAAATAGCCCTGCGTTACTTCATTCTCCGCTTTTACCCAGGCCTTGGTATTCGCTGCTGTATCATTCTCTAACCAACGGTAAGGATCGGCTACAGGGGTGCCAAAATAAACGTCTTTAACAGTGGTGTCTTTTTCTGTTACAGGATATGTCACGGCAATGGTTTTAAAATCTGTTTGTTGGTTGCCTGTTTTGCATGCAGTGAATGCCAGCAACGAAAGCATGAGTTGAAACGATTGTTTCATATATAATTAATTTAGGGTATTAAGATACGCATTGCAGGTAG
>JAYTOS010000329.1:0-1577 GCA_043747705.1 Bacteroidota bacterium | reverse complement strand
ATGGATGGATATACCAACCAATTATTCCTAAATATCCTTACTGAGCATCCAGACAGTTCCATTACAGGTTTTTTAAAGCTGTATATCCCATCGCTTTATGATAAGAAAAAAACAAACGCCCTTTCAGCAACAGATACTTTTTATTATCATGAAGAAATTCATTCATTTCTTTTTACCCATCATCCTTTCCTGAATGTGAAGTTTGTAAAAGGTAAATTGGATATTCATTGTAAACGGTATAACAGTCAGGAGCTGATACAAAATATCACAAATATTAAACTATGGTTCGAATTTGATGACCAGCAGGAAGCCGAAATTGCTTTTTCACGTTTGGTTGATAATTTTATCCTGTTAAGCACTGATAAAAAATTTGGTGCGGCCAATGGTGCACAGAAAGCCGAGTTCCTCAATTCAAAAAACACAAAGGGATTTAACAGGGTTCAATTCCGGTTAACGATTGATAATGTAGCCCAGCATAGATATAAGATACTTTTTGAAACGGGCAATACAATGTAGTAGTGAATTGTGAGTAGTGAGTAGGTATGTGCCTGATTTATTGACCATTCACTATTCACCATTCACTATTCACTATTCACCATTCACAACTCACTACTCACAACTCACAATCTCCCCCTCACTCCATTATTTCTGCCATTTTTTCCTTGGCCCATTGCAAGGCTATTGCCAGTTGTTCTTCCCTGCTCATATTTGAGTTATCCAGGTCAACCGCATCCGCGGCTTTACGAAGGGGGCTGAATTCGCGGTTACTATCAATATAATCACGCATTTCAAGGTTATTTTTTACTTCTTCGATGGTAATATTTGGATTTTTACGGAAGAGTTCTTTAAAGCGTCTTTCTACCCGTATAGTGGGGTCGGCCGTTACAAATATTTTCAATTCGGCATGGGGGAACACCGTAGTGCCAATATCGCGGCCATCCATCACAATTGCTTTTTTCTCACCCATTTTTTGCTGTTGCGCCACACCAAATTCACGTACTTCTTTAATAGCCGATACTTCACTTACATGCTCGCTCACCAGCATATCCCGAATAAGGGCTTCTACATTTTCATCATTCAAATACATATCACTTTGGCCCGTATGCTCATTGTACTGGAAATCAAGAGTAACCTCACCCAATGCTTTATTTACTTCTTTAACATTATTCCAGTTAACATGCTGACGGAGAAAATACAAAGTAATGGCACGATACATGGCACCACTGTCAATGAATACATAGTTCAGTTCATTGGCCAATTGCCTGGCCAGGGTACTTTTTCCGCAGGAAGAATATCCGTCGAGTGTAATGATGATCTGTTGCATACGTATTTGAGACCCTTTTGCTGTAACGTTCAGGCTATTTTAGCCTCACCGCCTGTAAAAGTAAAACAAAAAGCCTGTGTTCGATGAACACAGGCTTTTTTCATTATTACGTTTGCATTTATGAGGGTAAAACAACTGTATCTATCACGTGTATCACACCATTACTCTGGAATACATTGGCAATAGTAACAGTAGCCACACCACCTTTCTCGTCAGTTAAAATTAATTTACCACCTTTCATGCTGGCTTTTAA
>JAYTOS010000328.1:0-4605 GCA_043747705.1 Bacteroidota bacterium | reverse complement strand
GTGGCGCAGTTCTTCTTCCAGTGTTACCCATTGCTGTTCATCTCTTTTTAAAGTGCCACGTAAAAAATCCGATAGCTGTTGTATCATATGCCTGGCTTTTTCGGGCTGACTGCCAGCCAGGGCACTGATCGAATTAAGGCTGTTGAACAGAAAATGGGGTTGGAGTTGCTGACGGAGTTTAAGCAACTCGGCATCTTTCGTCATCTGTTCAGCTTCTTCTTTTCTTCTGTTGGCTTCCTGTTGTTCCTGCAAAGTGTACCAGAGCAGGCTTAACATGGCCATACACCCGATCATCAAAAAACCAATCACATACCTGATATAAATAGATTTATCAAGAAAGAGAAGATAATTCTCATCGCTTTTGAAAACCATTTTGAGGATTGTTTTCACTGCCACTAACCAGATACCGCTCAATACCAAACTCATGATTAATACATACCAATACCTTTCTTTCTGGGGTAAATAGTATTTCATGTTATTGGTGATAAGTAAACAGCTCGCAGCGAGCAGGAGGTTACACAGGATGCTGTCTGTTAAGCTTTGTATGGGCTTTACTCCATAGCTGTTAACCATGAGTGAATGTACCAATATCCATACCAGCCACCAGCTTATGAAGGTAACTCTGAACCTGCTGCCTGTGGTGATGGATTTGACCATTTACTTAAATAGACTGGATGAATTCTTCTGTGCACTGCTCAGACAAATATCTTGATTTTACATGTACTATATGCTGGTATTTGTCGCCATCATCTTCTTCGTGAATTCTGGAATAGACTTCGGCTCCATCGGTTATCTCTTCCAGTTTGTGCAATTCGGTTACATTAATAAATTTCCATTGCACGGGATTATCGGCATGGTTCAAGAAAAAATCCTGCTCTTTTTCACCAGTCAGCTGGGCTTTGTTAAAAGCATGCAGGTCATCTTCTGCATGAATCAAACGTAACTGTTCATCAAATTGTGCCAGATGGTTGCCCGGGCCGCAGATGATCCGGTAAACAAGTTTTGCAAGGTACCATTCCATGGTTAGCAGTTAAGGGTTATTAGTTAAGAGCGGAAATTTGTGCGTTTGAAACGAAGGCCTTTTGTATAACTATGGATAATTCCTAACGCATACCCAGCCACTTATTTTAGTTTAATAGCTTTTGATTTCGATGCCTCCAAATATGGTTGTACCCGTTAGGATCAGTATTTTATTTGGATCAAAACTGCCTGGTTGTGCCTGTCTTTTATCTTCAATGCCAGCGAAGATGGCAATGGCTTCGGAGCGGATTTCCCAATGTGGCGGCACTATCAATTTAGTGCCACCAAATGCTTGAATAATGTCTAAAGAAACAGGCCCTGAAATATCTGCCTGGCTAAGGTTTATTTCAGACCCACCCATCACACAAATAATTTCACCCCCTTTGAATTTTTTTGAAGTGATTATTTTTTTTACACCACCAAAAATGGAGGTACTGTTCACCATATCCTCACTTGAAGTGGTTTGGTAATCGTAGGGTTTCCTTATCTTATCCTCTGCGTAGTTGCCCCATTGTTTTCTTTCGCAGCGCCAGTTTTTTTTTGGACGTAAAATGAATAGCAATCCCAACCCTATAATCATCATAGGCCAGAAATATTGTTTTAGGTCAAAGTAGGGAATGATCTCATCAACCAAAAAAAATACCCCGATGGCAACCATCACCAGCCATGAGAGATTGCGGAACCCCTGCCTGATACCCGTAACCACCCCCACCAATATAAGTATCATCTGCCATCTGAATAACCAGTCGGGTAAGTGTGCACCCATTTTATCTGCCAGCAATACGGCACCAATAATAATCAGTATAAAGCCCGTCCAGAACCTGTCATGTTTGCTGCGGAGGTTATTCCTTGGTATTACTTCTTGTTCCATTATGTATGTATTTGAAACAAAACTATACAGTAGCTTGCCTGCCGCAAAGAGGCGTTAGGTTATCTGCCTGAAAACCCCGGTAAGCAGCGGGAAAGTTTCGGTAAGAAAAAATAGTGTGGCCTACAGCTCAGTTTTCACCGGCAAATTTAGATTGCCAGCCGATGAGTATTACACCTGCAATAACCAGGGCAGTTCCAAAAATCTGAGCGGCAATAATTTTTTCACCCAGAAAAAAATGGGCCTGAATAATGGTAGATACGGGCCCGATGCTGGTAATGATAGATACATTGTTGCTGCCTATGCGTTTCATACCATTGCTCATCATAAAAGAGGGCAATACCGTAGCAATAATGGCCAGTGCAATGGCATAGCCTGTTAAACCGGATGAAAAGGGAATGTCCTGTATAGTATGCGTTAACAGGAAGTTGATAAAAATGCCTGCAGTGGCAGCTAACATAGCATAAGCCGTGTATCTGGTAACACCCACTCTTTGCACCATTCTGCCCGTACCCACGAGGTAGAACGAATAAGTAATGGCACAAAGAAAAATCATGAAAGAGCCGTAGTAGAATTTTGGGTTTGAGGTATCCAGCTGTAATTCGCCAAGATAAGCTATACCAATACCGAGATAGGTTAATATCAATGCGATAACCTGTACGCGTCCCAGTTTGGTTTTAAAGAAGAATGTATTGATCAGTACCGCAAAAGTAGGGTAGAGGAATAAGATCAGTCTTTCAAGTCCTGCTGATACATATTGGAGGCCGATAAAATCGAATAAGCTACTCAGGTAATATCCCAAAATACCCATGGCCAGAATCAGCAACCAGTCTTTGCCAGATAAGGGTTGTACATTTTCTTTTTTCGTAACCAGCCATGCCGCGAATAAATAAAAAGGCAAAGAAAATAACATCCTTAGGCTGAGCAGGGTGATAGCATCTACATGGGTTGACTGAAAAGCAAGTTTAACGAAAATGGCTTTGGTAGAAAAAAATATGGCCCCTGTTAATGAGATGAAAAAGCCGGCGAGGGTAATTTTTTTGTCCATAGGCCATCGTCAATAGTGCACAGGAAAAAGAAAATATAGTAGACCATGGACTATTAACCATGGCCTATGTTCTAAGCACTTACATTAAAATCACGCAACGCATCATTCAAACTTGTTTTCAGATCGGTACTGGCTTTTCGCTGGCCGATAATAAGGGCGCAACTAACCTGGTAATCGCCTGCATTGAATTTTTTGGTATAGCTGCCCGGGATCACTACACTTCTGGCAGGAACCCGTCCTTTGTATTCGATCGGCTCGCTTCCGCTAACATCAATAATCTTGGTAGACTGGGTAAGTACCACATTGGCACCCAGCACAGCTTCTTTTTCAACAACCACGCCTTCCACTACAATGCAACGGCTGCCAATAAAGCAACCATCTTCAATAATCACAGGACTGGCCTGCAGTGGCTCTAATACACCGCCAATTCCCACGCCGCCACTCAGGTGAACACCTTTACCTATTTGGGCGCAACTGCCAACGGTGGCCCATGTATCAACCATAGAACCTTCATCTACAAAAGCACCTATATTTACATAGCTGGGCATTAACACTACATTTTTGGCGATATAGGCACCATAGCGGGCCACGGCATGAGGCACCGCCCTTACGCCCAGTTCTTTATAATTGCTTTTGAGCAGCATTTTATCATAAAATTCAAAAGGGGGAATTGTCCAAGTCTGCATTTGCTGGATACCAAAATAAAGCAGGATGGCTTGTTTTATCCATTCATTTACTATCCAGCCGTCGTTGGTAGGTGAAGCTACCCGTAAGCGGCCTTTGTCTACTTCTTCAATAACGGCTTTAATGGCATCGGTGTAATGTTTATCCTTAACTAATTCCCGGTTATTCCAAACTTCCTGTATCTGTGCTTGTAAGGGCATGCTTAATTTTTTGCAAACATACAATTTCAAAGCATTATCAGAACTTTAGAAAGTAATTGTTCTGTCACAATCTGTAATTTGCCGTCAAAATCTATTCATTCCCTTTCTGCATGCTGCCTTTCAATGATGATATAGAAGCCTGTCTCGAAAAACTCCTGGAGGGAGGACTGATCCTCTACCCAACGGATACCGTGTGGGGTATTGGTTGTGATGCTACCAATGCAGAGGCGGTTGCCAGGATATATCAGTTAAAAAAACGCTCCGATGTAAAGGCTATGATCGTATTAGTGGCTGATGAAAAAGATATCCTGCGGTATGTTACGCAGCCCGGATTGCAGATATTCGATTATATAAAAGGCGTGAACAGACCCACTACCGTTATTTATGAAGGTGCTATTGAGCTGGCTGAAAACCTGTTAGCAGAGGATGGCTCCGTGGCCATTCGTATTTGTGAAGATGAGTTTTGCAAAAATCTGATTAAAAGGTTCCGGAAACCCATAGTAAGTACTTCTGCCAATATAAGTGGCTATCCCGCTCCACAATGTTTCAAAGACATAGACAGGGTAATCGTTGATGGGGTTGATTACGTAGTAAATTACCGACAGGAAGATATTGAACCCCGCAAACCTTCTTCTATTGTTAAATGGGAAAAAGATGGCACATTAAGCATTATCCGCCCGTAAAATGTGCATAACCCTGTGTGAAACTTCCCCATTTTGTTAATTGCCTGTAAGAGAATTGTTTACCCGTTTTTTGAGGTTGGCATGATTTTTTCATACCTATTA
>JAYTOS010000327.1:0-12365 GCA_043747705.1 Bacteroidota bacterium | reverse complement strand
TATATGATCGGCCATAAACAATTGTTCATCCAGCGGGCATAAGATATCGCTGCGGATACCGATGATTAAGGTAGGTTGCTGAATAGATTGCAATACATTAATCAAATCCCCACCCCTGCCCCTGCCAAGATGATGGCTGTCCATGGCTTTGGTCAATAACCAATAACTGTATGCATTAAAGCGTTTCACCAATTTATCTCCCTGGTAATTGAGATAGGACGATGCTTTAAAGTCATCCATTTTTTCAGGATCAGGATCCGTTTGTTTTTGTTGAAACGTACTGTAATTGCGGTAAGTGAGCATGCCTATGGCACGTGCAGCTTTTAATCCTTTGGCACCTGCATCAGGTGTATGGTCTTTCCATGTATAATCTGCTTCAATAGCCAGGCGTTGCGCCGTATGCACTGCCACTCCCCAGGCACTTTCGGAAGGTGAAGTGGCTATGAGGAATAATTTGTCAATCACTTCATTTTCCATCACGCACCATTCCAATGCCTGGTAGCCACCCATACTGCCTCCCATGAGTAGATAAATGCGGTCTATACCCAGGTGTTTACGGAGCAGGATATTTGCCTGTACCATATCCCGGATAGTTATTTGGGGGAAATCTGAATAATAGGGCTGATGGGTAGATGGATTAATACTTGCAGGCCCGGTTGAACCATAGCACGACCCAAGCATATTGGCGCAAACAATGAAATATTTCGCAGGATCAATCAGGCAGCCTTCACCCACTAAACCCTTCCACCAGTCAGCAACATCGGAACTCGCGGTTAATGCATGGCAAACCCATACCACATTGCTTTTGGCGGCATTCAAGGTACCATACGTATCATAGGCAATACGAAGGGTGGGTAATACTGCCCCATTTTCTAAACTAAACGCCGTAGGATGGTCAAAAAATTTCATAAAGATTATTCCGCATTTCAGAAGCAAAATAAGGGTATGGATAAATTACATTTGCATAAATCTTTTTAATGGTTAGAATTGAGATCAAACGTGTAGATGAATTGTACGCTTTTGAAGCGACAGATACTAACGGTCATTCGTTTCGTATGGATGCTGCGGAAGCTATTGGCGGCCATAACACTGGTTTCAGGCCTATGCAGACAATTTTAGCAGGCCTTGGCGGCTGTGGGGGGATAGATATTATTTCTATCCTTAAAAAACAGAAACAGGAGATAGAAGAATTCAAAATGATTATAGAAGGGGAACGGGAAGAAGGTAAAGAACCATCTTTATGGAAACATATTCATATAACTTTCCAATTTAGCGGAAAGGTAGATTCAGAAAAAGCCAGTAAAGCCTGTGCCCTTTCCATAGATAAATATTGTTCAGTAGCCGCCACCCTGCGTGCAGCAGGATGTAAAATTGAATGGACCGCAAATGTATTACCCACCCATGCATAACCATCCGTAATTCATAATTCGTAATTCGTAATTTAATAAGGAATCATGTCAAAACACCAGCAAACAAACGCCATCCGCATTCAAACCGAACGCACCAATGAAATGGAGCACTCTACTCCTTTGTTCCTGACAAGCAGTTTTTGTTTTGACAATGCAGAAGATATGCGGGCCGCATTTGCTGATGAATCGGATGATAATATTTACAGCCGTTTCAGCAATCCGGGTATACAGGAATTTATTGATAAAATGTGTGCATTGGAAGGTGCCGAAGCAGGTTATGCAACAGCATCCGGCATGAGTGCTGTATTTGGTTCTTTTATGGCTTTGTTAAAACAAGGCGATCACCTGCTTTCATGCAATGCTATTTTTGGAAGTACGCATACGGTGATCGCAAAATATTTACCGAAATTCGGGATTGAGTATTCCTACCTGGGTGCCAATGCAACCGAAGCTGACTGGGAAGCAGCCATCAGGCCCAATACCAAAATGATTTACCTGGAAACGCCCACCAATCCCGGTTTGGATATTTTGAATCTTGAAATGATCGGACGCATCGCCAAAAAACACGAGATCATTTTAAATGTAGATAATTGCTTCGCCACACCTGTAAACCAGCAACCAATTTTATTCGGTGCCGACCTCGTTGTTCATTCCGCTACAAAATGGCTTGATGGGCAAGGCCGCGTTTTGGGTGGTGTAATCGTTGGAAGAAAAGACCTCATCAAAGAAATATATTTATTCTGCCGGAGCACGGGCCCTGCATTATCCCCTTTTAATGCATGGGTTCTGAGTAAGAGCCTGGAAACATTGGATGTTCGAATGGAGCGACATGCGGCCAATGCATTGTTTATTGCAGAATCACTTGAAAAGCATGCGAAGATCAGTTCATTTCGGTATCCTTTTTTACCAAGTCATCCACAATATGCCATTGCCATCAAGCAAATGCAGAACGGTGGCGGTATTGTTTGTTTTGATTTGAAAGGCGGATTGGAAGCGGGCCGGAAATTTTTAGATGCCCTGAAAATGTTATCCCTTACTGCAAACCTCGGCGATACGCGTAGTATTGCTTCCCATCCGGCAAGTACTACACACGCAAAACTTTCTGAGGCAGAAAGACAGGCCGTAAACATTACACCCGGCCTGATACGTATTAGTGTGGGGTTAGAACACAAGGAAGATATTTTAAATGATATTTTACAGGCTCTCGAAATGAGTTGAGGAACTGTGTAAAATACGTATCCCCTCTTTCTAAAAGAAGGGATATTTATTTTTTGACAAAAGATAAAGGGGACTATACTAGCATTAACAATGGATGTTAGTTAATCTGATTTATTAAAACAATCCTTAACAGCAAACATGGTTGGTCAACAGCATTACTGTTTCTTCAGTAGCCAGTATGCTATGCTTTACATTATGATGCAGCATCATCAGTTGGCCGGTATGAAGCGTTAGGACTTCCTCCTCAGCCGTTAATTCTACTTCTCCCTCTACTATCTGAATAGTAACTGTTCCATCTATTGAATTTTCACCAATACGTGAACCTGTATGCATACAAATTAATACAGTGGTAAGATTGTCTGTTTTAAAGAGCGTAATGCCATTACAGTCTGTTTCCTCCCATCCGTTTTCATTCATCAACTTCACCATTGAAGCATTAATGTCTGTAACAACATATGGGGCATCTAAAACTCTTTCACCCTCGGGTCGGTTATAAGTAGCGTCAGTCATTTTCATATAAATTCTCTTTTCAGTATTCATACAAAAACAATGCGAGAGCCATCCAGGGGAATTGGGGAATTATTTCCCCGCAAAAACTTAGGAAAAACGGTATTAATTGGCTTTCCTCACAGCTACAGCAATTTTAGAATCTGCTGTTCCATAATACAGGTACCAATTATTTTTAAACTGCGCCAGTCCTTCTACAAAACATACCCTGTTTACCTGTCCGGTTATTTCGTAGGGTTTATCGGGCTGCATAAAATTCTTATCCAGCCGTTTGATCACTCTTGTAGGATCATTTTTATCTATCAATACCTGTCCGGCTGCATACGTTCCTTCGGCTAAACTGGTATCACCAATGGATTTGATATTACGGCTGTTATAGATAAGGAGAATCCCCTGTTCAGTAAGCATGGCGGGTGGACCGGATTCTACCAGGTCACTATCGAATTTACCGTTACGTGTTCCAACCACAATTTCCAGGTCGGGCAGGTTAAGAGCTTCGTTCTTTAAAGGCATTGCAGGTTTTTCTCCGGCATTCATTTCAACAGGTGTCCAGTGAATCAGGTCGTCTGAAGTGGCGGCCCATATAAAAACATCACCCCAATACATCCAGTATTTTCCATTGATTTTTGTGGCAACAATTTTTCCGTTCATATACCGCGAAATAATACTGCCTGATTTTGACCATTTGTTCAGGTATTTTCCTTTATAGGCACTCGCAAATACAGGTCCGTATTTTGTCCAGTGCATGAGGTCTTTTGAAGTAGCTACCAGTAACCTGGCAACTTTACCATCATATGCTGTGTAGGTCATGTAATATAGCCCGTTGCCATCTTCCACAATCCTTGGATCTTCGCAACCTCCCTGCCATTCGTATTGTTTGAAAAGATCATTATCAGGAAAAAAAACAGGTGCTTCATTTCGTACAAAATGCAGTCCATCCGAACTCACCGCCATTCCTATCCGGGAAGTGCCGCCGGGTAAGCCTATCTTATCCTGTGCCCGGTATAGCATGAATACTTTATTATCTTTTACCACTATTGCCGGATTGAAAACATCTTTCTCTTCCCAGGCTACTTTCTTTTTCCATATCGGATCCATAAACATACCAGTTCCGGGTTCCAGTACCGGGTTTACGCTGTCTGCTTTTTCAAAAGAAAGCATGGCCCAGTTATCGGTTGCTTTATCGGCTCCTGTATTGATACGTTGTTTAATATGATCACAACTGGTAAAGGATGCAATGGCAACAATTAGACAACCGGTATAGAAATATTTTTTGATAAAGATCATTCTGGTGGTTTTATGAATGTTGTTGGGTGTTACTTTTTTCAACACAGCATTTTATAGAATACGGAATTTTCATGGGAATTTATTTGGTCATAGCATATTGGATACCGCCTAACAGGTGTTTTAAATATAATGGATCGGCGTAAGATTCATCTGTATGCCCTAATTCTGTGTAAAATGCACGGCCACCATCAAACTCATGGTACCAGGCCATAGGATGCACATCACCGTTTTCACCACCGGTATAACTTTTTTCATCTATTGTGAGTAACACATGCAGACCGTTTTGCAGGCTTTTAAAATTATACCATTCATCAAATCTTTTCCATTTGGCGGGTAAATGTTGGGTGGAAATATGGGTAGGATCTGTTACAGTAAGCATAGCTTCCTGCTGCTTGGGATGGCTTTTAAAATAAGCACCCACCAATTGATTGTACCATGGCCAATCATATTCCGTATCGGTTGCCGCATGCACACCTACAAAGCCCCTTCCTGACTGGATATATTTTTCGAAAGCTGCCTGCTGTTTATCATTCAAAACATTACCGGTTGTACTGAGAAAAATAACAGCATCGTATTTTTTTAAAGTCTTTCGCACAAAAAAAGTAGAATCCGTTGTTGTATCCACGGCGAAATTATTTTCCCGGCCAAGTTTCTGAATAGCTGCCACCCCCACAGGTATCGAAGCATGATGATACCCCCGGGTTTTTGAATAAACCAATACGCGGGGCATTTTCTTACTGGTAACAAAGGAAAGCGAAAGCAATGCAATGCAGGCAATGCAGAGGGTTTGTATGCGTTTTTTCATAGCAGGTTTAATTATTGTATTATTTATTTACGGTTGATTGCTTTTGTCTTCTTGCCATCACCTCTCTCCAGGTAGTAAGAATGATGCCCTCATCCTGTATGGCTTTTTTTAATGCGGGATCCATCATTGCCAGCATATCTCCCCTGCGCACGGGACCTGAATCTGAAATATGGGAAAATACCTCTGTGGTTGCCGTGCAATGCATGATCATCATCGTTAACCCTGGCTTTAATGAGTGTAAGCCTTCTATATATTTTTCTGTTTTGAAGTGTTGCAGTTTTTTGTCATCGGCGGCAATCTCTTTCGGGATCTTCCAGTCATAACTGGTATTGTGCAGGTCATCTAATACAGGCAATCCCGCCATCCAAAGCATTCTGCCAATTGCCTGTAATTGCTGCACCTGGGCTTGCGGTGCTTTTATTTGATCTTTAATCAGTAACATATGCCCGGCGGGTAACATCACGGGTATTTTATTTTCAATTCCCAGTTTTACATAACGCTGGATAAATTCAGGTGTTGCCAGCAGGGTTCCCATATGGCTGTCAAAATGTGTTGGCTCAAAACCCATGGAGCGGGCTCTTTCCAATTGTGCACGGATCTCTTTTTCAACCTCATCGGGTGTTGCATGCCTTATCACTTCCGCTACACTATGCCACATGGCACCTTCGGCATCCACCAGTCCAGGCGTTGTATTCTTACCCGATAATGGCCCCCAGCGATATCCGCCCCATTCAGCGGTTAAGGTTAAATGTAAGCCAGCATCAATACCCGGATGTTGTTTCATATATTGAACAAAAGCAGGCACCCAAGGGCAGGGCATCATTACACTGCAGGAAGTAGCCACCCCTTTGGTAATGGCATTGATGGCGCCTTCATTGGAATCGAATGACATACCCACATCATCTACATGCAAAATCAATACTTTGGATCCTTTGGGATAGCCTAATTTTTCAGCATAAGTGCTGTCATTGGCCTTTGCGGCACAGGCCAACCATACTGTACAGGTAAATAACAATACCCATTTTCTTTTCATGGCAATTATTTTTATCGAAAAAAAGCAATCTGTTACTTTGCGGTGGTTTTAGCAACAAATAATTACGGATTGCTAATCATTAATTACTAATTATTCCTACATTCAACTTCCACAAACTACAGATTAAATCTAACGAAAGAAAACCAAACCCAACAGCTGTATGAAAGCAAAGACCGGCTTACTACTTGCCTCCATGATGTTTTTCCAGTATTTTATCTGGGGTGCCTGGTACGTTACCATGGGTACTTATATGGTAGCACACCTGAATGCCAGCGGGGTTGAGATTGGGGCTGCTTACAGCGCGCTAGCCATTGCTACTATGATTTCCCCATTTTTTGTAGGCATGATAGCCGACCGTTTTTTTGCCGCACAGCGTATCATGGGTGTATTGCACCTGGTTGGTGCTATATTATTATTGCTGGCTACCAGGATTGAGAGCAGCCATACTTTCTATTGGATAATTCTTTTTTATTCGCTTTTATATATGCCCACCATCGCGTTAAGCAATAGTGTGGCTTTCTCCCAGATGACCGACCCAGGGAAACAATTTCCCTGGATACGTGTATTTGGCACATTGGGTTGGATTGTAGCAGGTGTATTGATTGGTCAATTAGGCATTGAAAAAACATCTTCCACTTTTTATATGGCAGCAACTGTTTCGGCAGGCTTGGGTTTATTAAGTTTTATCCTGCCTGATACCCCACCTAAAGCAGATACTGGTGGCGTATCAAAAGCATTCGGGACAGAAGCTTTCGTTTTATTTAAAGAAAAACCTTATCTCATTTTCTTTATTGCTGCTATCCTGGTTTGTATACCCCTATCCTTTTATTATGGATTTGCCAATCCATTTTTAAATGAGATACATTTTGCCAATGCTGCCAGTAAAATGACATTGGGGCAGGTTTCAGAAGCCGTATTTATTTTAGCCATCCCTTTTTTATTCAACCGCATAGGCGTAAAGAAAATGTTACTCATGGGCATGACTGCCTGGATATTGCGTTATATCTTTTTTGCCTACGGAAATGCTGAAGCCAATACCTGGATGCTGTATGCGGGTATTATCTTGCATGGCATCTGTTATGATTTCTTTTTTGTAACCGGTTATATGTATACTGAAAAGAAAGCCGGCGAAAAAATAAAGAATGCCGCACAGGGTTTATTCACTTTTGCCACCTATGGTGTGGGTATGTTCATAGGCACCTGGTTCTCGGGGTATATTGTTGACCAGAACAAAACAGGCGAAACCCATAACTGGCAAAATATCTGGTATGTACCGGCTTATATTGCGTTAGGGGTGTTGATCTACTTTATCATTTTTTTTAAAGAGAAAAAAGTAGTGGCAGGCACTTAGTTGTGAGTAGTGAATCGTGAGTAAAATCAGATCATTCACGATTCACGCCTGACGATTCATGATTGCATTTACTTATTAGCTAACAAAAAATAACGATTCGTTTATGAAAAGAATTGCCATGCTTGGCTCGGGTTTTATCGGGCGTTTTTATGCAGACTCTTTGCAAGGCTACAGAAGCAGGGATAAAGTAGTGAGTATTTATTCCCGCAGGGAAGAAAGTGCGAAAAAATTTGCCGTTGATTACGGTTGCCTTCACTGGACATTAAACATGGAAGAAGCCATAGCCCACCCTGATGTTGACGTAGTCTGCATTGCCTTACCGAACAACCTGCATGAAGCAGCCGTATTACTTTGTTGCAAACATAAGAAGGCAGTAATGACAACCAAACCCCTTGGCCGCAATGCAGAAGAAGCCAGGCGAATGTTACTGGCGGTAGAAGAAGCCGGTATTTTTAATGGATACCTGGAAGACCTGGTTTATACACCCAAATTTATCAAAGCAAATGAGAGTGTAAAGAATGGTGCATTGGGCAGAATCTTATGGGCCAAATCGAGGGAAACTCATCCCGGCCCGCACAGCGATTGGTTTTGGGACATAGAGCAGGCAGGTGGTGGTTGCATACTTGATCTTGGCTGCCATTGTGTAGAGATTACCCGTAGTTATATCGGGAAAGATATAAAGCCTATAGAAGTAATGTGCTGGGCCGATACACAGGTAAAGCCGATTGATGCAGAAGACCATGCGATTGGATTGGTGAAGTATGAAAATGGCGCTATCGGACAGTTTGAAGTAAGCTGGACATTCCGCGGCGGCCTCGACCTGCGCGATGAAGTAATGGGTACAGAAGGTACTATCTGGATCAACAGTTTTTTACGAACAGGTTTCGACATGTTCACTACAGGAAAAGGCGGTGACTATATTGCAGAGAAAGCTGAAAGCAATACAGGTTGGTTATTCCCGGTGGGTGATGAGTTGAATGAACTGGGTTACAACCATATGTTTATGGACATGTTCAATGCCATGGAAAAAGGTGAACCACCCAAAGAAACTTTTTATGATGGATATGTTGTAAATGCGATACTTGATGCAGCTTATCGTTCAGCTAAAACAAAATTATGGGAACCGGTTAAGTTGGATATTTGGAGAGGTAAAACCGGTTTAAGCAAGGAAAGCCATTTAATTGAATATGATGCCGATCATTACCTGGTAAAAGAAGAAATGACACACTACGGAACAAAAAAACTGATCCTGAAAAATAAACATACAGGAAAAATTATTGAACAGATCCTTGAATCATAAATATAGAAACCATACCCTCTGTGAAACTCGTTATATGTATAGTACTTCCCTAAAGAAATTACTACCGCTATTCACCGGAATGATTGTATTGATAGCATGCAACTCACAAAAAGAGCAAACCGAGTGGAAAGTATATGGCGGTAGTAAAGCCAATACACACTATTCTTCTTTACGGGAAATAGATACGGCAAATGTTGCAGAATTAAAGGTAGCCTGGGAATACCATACTGGTGATGCAGATGCGAAAACACAAATACAGGTTAACCCAATAATAGTTAAGGGTACTTTGTTTGGCGTGTCTCCCAAACTAAAACTTTTTGCCATTGATGCCGCAAACGGAAAAGAAAAATGGGTATTCAATCCATTAGACACTTCAACGGCTAATAAAGGCCGGGGGTATTTTTCCATGAATGTTTGCAGGGGCGTTACCTATTACAGTGACCATGATAAAGATGCTCGTATTTTTTACGCAGCAGGACCTACCCTTTTTTGTATTGATGCCCTGACTGGGAAATCCGTTCTTTCATTTGCTGATAGTGGCAAACTGGATCTGCATAATGATTTAAGCAGGGATGTAAAAGATTTGTATGTTGCCTGTACTACCCCCGGCATCATTTATAAAGACCTGATCATTATCGGAAGCCGTGTTGCAGAAGAAGCTGCTGCTGCCCCAGGCCATATTAGGGCGTACGATGTACATACAGGGAAATTAAGATGGATATTCCATACTATCCCACAGCCGAATGAAGCCGGTTATGAAACATGGGATGATAAAAATGCTTACCGGCATATTGGCGGCGCCAACGCATGGTCGGGCTTTAGCATGGACGAAGAAAAAGGAATTGTATTTGCACCCATTGGATCAGCATCGTATGATTTTTATGGCGGAAAAAGACTTGGGCAAGACCTGTATGCGAATTGCGTATTGGCTCTCGATGCCGCTACCGGCAAAAGAATCTGGCATTTTCAAACCGTACATCATGATATCTGGGACAGGGACCTGCCCACTGCCCCCGTATTGATTACCATTACAAAAGATGGCAGGCAAATAGAAGCCATTGCACAGGTGACCAAATCGGGTTTTGTTTTTTTATTGGATAGAAGCACCGGTAAACCTGTTTACCCTATTAATGAAATAGCGGTACCAACAGAGACAGGTTTATCAGGAGAAAAACCATGGCCCACACAACCTGTACCAAGCTTTCCACAACCATTTGTTCGTCAGTTAATGACGGAAAAGGATTTGAATCATGTGGTTCCTGATTCGTCTTACCAGGATATTAAAAAAAGATGGCAAAGTACCAGGCATGATCATTTATTTACACCGCCTTCCAAAGAGGGAACAGTGATCTTTCCCGGCTTTGATGGCGGAGCAGAATGGGGTGGCCCATCGTTTGATCCATTAACGGGAATACTGTATGTTAATGCAAGTGAAATGGCCTGGATATTAACGATGGTTGATGTAAAGAAGAAAGATGCATCTGTGCGGGAAAAAAATATTGATGCGGGTAAAAGAATTTATACAACTGCCTGCATGAACTGCCATGGTACCGAACGACAGGGATCGGGCAATAACCCGGCATTGGCTAACATGAATAAGAAATATGCAGAAACCTCTTTCAGAGAATTACTCAACGCAGGCAGGCGAATGATGCCCGCATTTAAACAATTGAGTGAGGGCGAGAAAGCGGCACTGGCATCTTTCATCCTTGACAATAAACCTGCACAGCAAAAGAAATTTATCGCACCTGTAAAAGCCGAAGATCCTTATCTAAAAATGCCGTACACGGCAACAGGCTACAATAAATTTCTCACCAAAGAAGGATACCCCGCAATAGATACGCCATGGGGTAGCCTGAATGCCATTAACCTGAACACAGGTAAAGTTGCATGGAAAATAACGCTGGGTGATTATCCTGAATTAAAAGCAAAAGGCATCCATTCGGGAACTGAAAACTATGGGGGATCTGTAGTAACCGCAGGTGGTGTATTATTTATTGCAGCCACCAGTGATAAAAAATTTCGGGCTTTTAATAAAAGAACAGGGCAGTTATTATGGGAATATGATCTGCCCGCAGCAGGTTTTGCTACCCCATCAGTGTACGAAAAAAACGGGCATCAATACATTGTCATTGCCTGCGGTGGCGGTAAATTGGGAAAGTCATCGGGAGATAGTTATCTGGCATTTGCATTAGGTGGGAAACATGGCTAAAGTAGTTAAAGGGGTTAAACAGGTTAAAGCAGTCAGCCCTTTTTTAACTACTTTAACTTTTATTATACTATTCAAAACACATCAACTTATGTTATCACAACACCTTTTCATTCACCACGTTTATTTCTGGCTTACAAACCCTAAAAGCGAAGAAGACCATACGGCTTTATTAGCAGGATTACAGGCATTGAGCAAAGTGCCATCCATACAACAATTTCATATTGGTGTGCCTGCTGCTACCAACCGCGATGTGATTGAAACTTCTTATGCATTTTCATGGTTGGCCGTCTTCACCACAAAAGAAGAACAGGATGCTTACCAGGTAGATACTATCCATATACATTTTGTAGATACCTGTAAACATCTATGGCAAAAAGTGATCGTGTATGATTCTTTGGGCGTGTAAAAAAAGTATTTATAATAGTTTCCGGTCCTTTAACCAGCCTTCCAATTCTTTATCCCAGTTTTCTACATGCCCCCTATGTTTTTTTGACATGGCAAATCCATGCCCCCCCCTTTCATAAATATGCAACTCAACCGGCACTTTATTATTCTGGAGTGCTGTAAAGAATACAATACTATTGAAAGGGGACAAAGGATCATCCGCAGCAAGTATGATGAATGTGGGTGGTGTTTGCTTTGTTACATGCAGTTCATTTGAAAATGCTTCTATCTGTTCATCAGTAGGCATATTACCCAATAAACGGTTTTCCAGTGTTACGGGATAAATACCAGACTGATAAGAAATCATGGGATATGCAAGTATCATAAAATCCGGACGTACACTGATAGAAGTATCTACTATCTCACCGTATTGCTTGTTAAAATGTGTTCCAACAGTAGATGCCAGGTGTCCACCGGCTGAAAAACCCATGATGCCGAGTTTATGTGTGTCAATTTTCCATTTGGCACTGCCCTTGCGAATGATCCGTAATGCCTGTTGGGCATCCTGCAGGGGTCGGTCAGATTTGTGGGTCATGAGTTCATCATCCGGTAAGCGGCTCTTCAGTACAAAAGCAGTGATACCCCTTTCTGTAAACCATCTGGCAATATCATGTCCTTCATAATCCATGGCCAATATAAAATAACCACCACCGGGACAAATCAATACAGAAGTACCATTAGGTTTTTTAGGCAGGTGCACATATAAAACGGGCTTTTGAATATTACTCGTACCAGTAACTCCATCCTGTGGATTTACGGTTAGTTTTTCAGGAATATTTTTATATATGGCACCGGGAAC
>JAYTOS010000326.1:0-23389 GCA_043747705.1 Bacteroidota bacterium | reverse complement strand
GGCAAAGTAATTTATAATGTTGCCGAAAGCCCGCTAAGCAATGGAAGTAATGCAACTGACATGCTGAAGAACCTGCCATTGATGAGTGCCAATCCGGATGGTACGCTCATGTTACGGGGTAAAGAGCCTTTGATATTAATGGATGAGAAGCCGGTAAACCTCACCGGCCAGCAATTATCCGACCTGCTCGAAAGCCTTCCTGCCAACGTGGTGGAAAAAGTAGAGATCATGACAACCCCACCCCCAGAATACGCCACCTATCCGGGAGGGGTAATCAATATCATTACTAAAAAAGGAAGGGTAGGCTTCTATGAAAGGATCAGTGTAAGTGGCGGAACAAAGGGAGAAGCAGCTGTTTCAGGTAGTTTTAATTACCGAAGCAGTAAGCTCAACATCAGCTCGAGCCTGGGTACCGGAACGGGTGAATCGAGGGGTAACTCTTATTCGCACCGGCAAAATATTTATGCTGATTCTATTAACTACTTTTATTCCGAAGCTTCTTTTCGCAACAGGAACCAGCATCCCAATGCAAGGCTGCAAACAGATTATGAATTTAATAAAAGGAACTCAGCCAGTTTTGTTTACCAGGGTAACCTTAATTTTTTTAATAACAGCAGTAATACCCTTTATACCAACCGCGATAGTTTAAGAAATGTGTACCGGGCAAGTTCAAGGTCAAATCAATATGAAGGGAATGGTTATAGCCATAGTTTTTCTGCCTCATACCAATGGAAGGGAAAGAAACCTGTAGAAAAATTACAGATTTACAGTGGCTTAAGTTTCAGTAAGAATAATAACGACAGGGATTTTTACCAACAGTTTTTGCAATCTAATTTTCTGCCTTCCGGGCTTGATTCTACACAAATTCAACTTACCGATAATTTTATCCATTCCTTTTATTTCAATACCAATTATAATAAACCATTAAATGATACCGGAACGATTTATATAACAACCGGCACTTCTTTTTCAAGTAATACCTACCATAATATTTTAAGTACGAGTTTTCTCAGAAAAATTGACCGCATATTTATTGGTAATGATTTGCTGAGCAATAATTTTTATTTTCATCAGGCTATTTTCACGGCAAGGGCGGCCATTGTGGTGGGATTGCCCTTTCAATGGAGGCTGATAGCTGGTGCACAGACCGAATATACCATGTCGGATTTTCAATTCATCAAAGGCAATGCACCTGATGCCAATAATGCTTACTGGCGTTTATTACCCAATATTACCCTGCGTAAAGAATTTAGCAGAGAATTGAATGTTTCATGGGTTTTCAGGGAAACCATCCGGCGGCCCGGTATTACAGAACTCAATCCCAGCATAGACTACAGCGATCCCTATAATATACGGTTCGGGAACCCTTATATTCAGCCGGCACTAACGGATAATTATGATTTTAATATCAGTTATATTCAAAAGAAATTCAATGTGAATGCCAATCTCGGTTATAACCGGGTAAAGAATGTATTCAGTTCAATACGCACATTGGTCGACAGTGGTAAAACACAGATCACCTACCAGAATATCTCCGACCAGGAAGAACTTCAAAGCAGTATATGGACAGGCATTACCGTTACCCGGAAATTTAAAGTAAATATAAGTGCGGGATACAATTATAATATTTACAGTGAGAAAGTAAAACTATTATACCGGTATATTAACGGGGGCACTTTTTATACCACTTTCAATTACAGCTATGCACCCGACAATCTTACTGTGATAGAAGCCAATAACCGTTATACGAGTTACGCAAATCCGCAGGGCCGGGGCCGGAGTAATATTAATATGAGTATCAGCGTGCAGCGGAAATTTCTGAATAAGCGTTTGCAGATTGGTTTATCTGCGATTGACCCGTTTGGCTTGCAGCAATATAATGGGTTTACGTATGGGCCGAATTTTAATATTGAAAGCCATAGCGAAAGCAATACACAGAATTTCAGGATATCAATCAGTTATCAATTAAGTAAAGTGATGGTGAAAAGTAACCTGAATGATAAACAACGGAAAGATGCGTTAGATAAACTGATACAGAAATAGTTTCCTACTCTGTACTTTCCGGGGCAACAGCCGCCTGTTTTGAAATCTTCGCGGCCAACCAACTCTCCTTAACCGGAATCATCCATTTGGTAAAAAATGCTTCTTTATCTGAAACAAGGTTGTTAAAGTAAATGGTATCAGTTGTAATAAAACCGTTTTCCAACGCATTATTAAGTTGCGATAATGGGATCGTCTGTATTTTTTCTTTTACCACAAAAACCAGGTTCTGCCTGTTAAACATATCTACCTTAAAAAATTCTTCTATTTGTTTAATAAGCCGCACTGAACTATCGGTACTGCAACCACTCACGCCGGTAGCCGTTTCATCGGCCATTAAAATAATGAACTGGCCAAACAATAAATTGCCATATCCTTTTACAGGTGTACCATGACTGTTCCAGTTTTCAATAAAAGTATTCAGCATATCTTCTATCTGCAAAGCCTCGCTGATAAAAAATAACCGGCTGCTCTGGTATAGCCAGACTTTGGAAGAGGGGTGAAATTCTTCGGGGATGAGGTGTTGGTACGCAAACTGCATACTGCAAAATTACTGATTTTGCTTTGTTCTGATAAAACTTATGCAGAACTACCTTTCGTGCGTGTTTAGCCGTTGTTGGTCGCTTGACTATAGCTGTTAGGAATATATTCACGCAAAGTCGCAAAGAAAGAAAATAAGGCGCCAAGCAAAACTTTTCGACTTTGCTTCTTACGCGTCTTTGCGTGAAAATTTAATCTTCCTAACAGCTGTAGTGAGATGGCCAGCCTACATCATACTCGCTGCAATCATCTCTGCGACATCTAAAACCATTACTTCATTTTCTTTTTCACGGTTTTTTACGCCGTCAGACATCATGGTATTGCAGAAAGGGCAGGCGGAGGCGATAAAAGAGGCGCCTGTTGCCAATGCTTCATCTGTACGTTCAATATTAATTCGCTTATCCCCTGGTTCATCTTCTTTAAACATTTGGGCACCACCGGCCCCGCAACATAATCCATTACTGCGGCAACGTTTCATTTCAACCAGCTCTGCATCTAATGCCTCCAACACTTTCCTGGGTGCTTCATAAATATCGTTGGCACGGCCGAGGTAGCAACTATCGTGGTAAGATATTTTTTTGCCTTTGAATGAGCCATCTTCTTTCATTTTGATCCTGCCATCATCTATCAACTGCTGTAAAAAACTGGTATGATGCGTTACCTCATAGTTACCACCAAGTTCAGGGTATTCATTTTTTAAAATATTAAAACAGTGGGGACAGGCAGTAACAATTTTTTTGATTTTATATCCGTTCAATACCTGGATATTCTGGTAAGCCATCATTTGGAACAGGAATTCGTTACCGGCCCTTCTGGCGGGGTCGCCGGTACAGGCTTCTTCTTTGCCGAGGATAGCATAATTCACACCTACTTTATCTAAAATACTGGCAAATGCTTTGGTTATTTTTTGGGCGCGCTGATCAAAACTGCCGGCGCATCCTACCCAAAATAAAACATCGGGCATTTCGCCGACTGCCATCATTTCAGCCATCGTATTCACCTTCATACAGAAAGATTTTTACGAAAGTACTGGAAAATCGGTTAGGGGTAGAGGTGAATTATGTTGAATTTTGAATGTTGAATTTTGAATAATAAAATGAAAAGACTACATAGGCATTCAGCATGTAGTGGTATGATAAGCTTAATCTGTCATTAAGTTGTGAGTAGTGAATAGTGAGTGGTGAGTAAATATAGGTTGTCACAGCATGACTTACTCACGACTCACAAATGACAACTCACGATTGACATAACAGTAGTTTCAAAAATCAAAATAATCATTCAAAGACTTATCGTAATTTTAATCCTACTATGGTTTATATTGTTTTCATGGGGTTTTTAGTCAGTTTTCTGGGGCAGTTGCCTTTAGGAAATATGAGTTTTACGGCAACGCAGATCTGCATACAGGAAGATGCTAAAAGAGCATGGCAATTTGCTTTAGGCGTTGCTATTGTTGAAATGATTTACCTCCGTTTTGCATTAACAGGTATGGATTGGGTAGTAAAGCACAGGGTCATATTTGTTGCATTGGGCTGGATAACAGTAGCCTTGTTTTCAGGATTGGGCGTTATGGCATTCATTGCTGCAGGAAAACAGCATGCCGAAAAGAAAGCATTGGTACTTAATAATAAAATTAATCGTTTTATACTCGGCATTACCATGAGCGCTTTGAACCCTGTTCAGATTCCATTTTGGTTTTTGTGGACATCCACCCTTATCCAAACAAAAGTATTGCCTATTGCAACCCTCCCCTTTAATGCGTTCACCATCGGTGCCGGAACTGGAACCGTTACTGGTTTAGCTGTTTATATCCATGGAGGTAACTGGCTGGTTTCTAAAATGAAAACGAGTAATCAAACATTGAATAAAGTAATGGGAATGATATTTATTCTTACCGCGCTTATTCAGTTGTACAGGATGGTGTATAAGCCGTGGATTTAAAATCGTAATTCGTAATTCGTAATTCCTGAATTGTGAGTGGTGAGTCGTGAGTCGTGAGTCGTGAGTCGTGAGTCGTGAATATTTTTTTTGAACGCAATTTAAAAAGAAATTATAAGTTACTCACCATTCCCTAATTAATACTCACCATTCACGATCCCAAACCTCCTTCCTCAGTCCACAATAAAAATTACACATCCATTTTTTGAATACGTCCTGTGGACATCACTCTTATCACCAACGGTATACATAAAACCTTTGCTGAGCAAGTGTTTACTGCCATTCTCCAGTTCAGTTTCCATGTCGCCTTCTACACAAAAAATAATATGCCCCTTGCTACACCAGTGATCAGCTAAATAGTTGGGCGAATAGGTAACAAGACGGATGCGTACTTCATCCCTATGTAAAATCCTCCATTCTGCCTGCCCGGTAATGCCACTATGTATCTCGGGTGTTATATCTGCAAAATCGGTTATAGAAAATGGGAAGGGGGAGAGGTACATATAGTTGGAAAATATTTTTTTTGAATAACAGGCATCAAACAAGCAATATCAACCTCAACATTCCTTGTTCGATATTCAATATTCGTTACGCCCCCACTGTCCACTTATCCCTGTCATCAGGTGAAAATTTCCAGGGTGCGAAATTGTTTTCAATATTGCTGAATGTGCTGTTCCATTCCTGCGGGGCATTGCTTTCTTCCATAATCAGTGAACGGCGTAATTCCATAATGATATCTAATGGAGAAATACTAACCGGGCATTCTTCCACACAGGCGTTGCACGTGGTGCACGCTCGTAATTCTTCCACGCTGATATAATCGTGGAGTAGGGATTTGCCATCATCTACAAACTGTTTATTTTGATTGATGTTCCTGCCTACCGCTTCTATCCTGTCGCGGGTAGCCATCATAATCTTTCGCGGGCTTAATAATTTCCCGGTAATATTGGCGGGGCAGGCAGCTGTGCAGCGCCCGCATTCTGTGCAACTATAGGCATCTAATAAATTTTTCCAGCCAAGGTCAAAAATATCTTTGGCACCAAAATGCGCTGGTGGTGCGGCGTCTGCTGGCGCCGTTTCCGGCTGCATGGCATACAACACTTCATTCTGCACGGCCGGCATGTTTTTCATTTTGCCTTTTGGCTCCAGCCGTGCATAATATGTATTTGGGAACGCAAGTATAATATGAAGATGTTTGGAATAAGGCAGGTAATTCAAAAAAACAAATATGCCGGTAATATGTAACCACCAGCAGGTTCTTTCAATAGTTATTAAACTACCCTCACTTTTTCCATTGAATATTGGCGTAAGGATACTTGAAAAAAAGAAACTGTTTGTTTGATGATAATGTTCGTTACCACCTGCCTGCAGTGCCAGGTCCACCGCATTCATGGTCAGGAATAAACTCATCAAAATAATTTCAGTGATAAGGATGTAATTGGCATCAGTACGTGGCCAGCCATCCAGGTCCTTATTGATGAAGCGTTTGAGCTTGATGATATTTCTCCTGCAAAGGAAAACAATACATACCACAATTACACCCACTGCCAGAAATTCAAAACTATTGATAAGCCAGTTATATACGCCACCTAAAACCGGTAAAAACAACCGGTGTGTACCCAGTAATCCATCCAGTATAATTTCCAATACTTCCAGGTTAATGATGATGAACCCGGCATAAATCACAAAATGCAATACCGCTACCAAAGGATTTCTAAACATCTTTTTCTGGCCCAATGCCAGCAAAAAGAGATTACGCCAGCGTTTGGCAGGTTGGTCGTTCAGGTGCTCTTCTTTTCCCAGGAAAATATTCCTGCGTATTTCACTTGCTTTTTTGGCAAATAACCAGATAGCCACCGCAGATAGGGCCACAAACGCGATTTGCTGTGCATAATGCATAAGTAAAAATTATTCTGCTAAGATAGGTAGTTTTGATTTTTATAAACGGGATTGCCCGTTGCTTTTATTGTTGTTACTTTTGATGACAAACCAAATATATGGCAGCTAAAAATTATATACTTAACACAGAAGGGGCAGTACAAAAAATACACCGTATGGCATTGGAACTGGCCGAGCATTTAAGTGGGGATACCGCACCGGTTATCATTATCGGTATCAGAAACAGTGGCATGGTGATTGCTGAAAAAGTGGGTGCTTTGTTAAAAGATTATGTAACTAACGGGATAAAGATTATTTCTGTTACCATGGATAAAACACATCCTACAACAATAACGCTAAGCGAAACAATGGATTTCAATAACCTGCATGTGGTTATTGCAGATGATGTAACCAATAGCGGCAAAACACTTTTGTATGCCTTGAAACCATTGCTTGATTTTCATCCCAAAAGTATACAGACATTGGTATTGGTGGAACGTATGCATAAACTCTTTCCTGTTAAGCCGGACTATGTAGGACTTTCTGTTGCCACTACTTTACAGGAACATATTCAGGTAGAGGTGCTGGAGGGAGAAGTGGTGGGTGCATATGTAGTTTAGTAATGCAGGTTACGTGTTACGGGTTTGTTTTGATAGGATGAAGATTAATTGGAGAATAGTTTTCTTCTTACAGTGGTAAGGTAAAAAATACCAAATATCGGTGGTGAAATTAGTAAGTAAGCTGTCCAGTTTGATTTCTCGTTTTTAGTGAGCTGTTCTGATTGTCTCAATTCATATATAGAAATACAAGCGAATAGCAGTTGTGTTATCAGACAGCCAATCAGCATAGCCATCATATTGTCTGAATTAGTCACTTTAGCTAAGAGGCTAAAGCAGAAAAATGCAATGGTAAGTGCATAGCTAAAAGGTACCATGTTGCGTTTATTCATGTAAGTAAGTTAATACATATAAATCACAAATAATCCGGGGTAAATAGTAACATTTGAGCCATGGAATATTTCTTCATCAAAAATGCACCCAATTCCACTCAATCCCTTTTTTGGAAAAACCAATCGAAGGTGCCGGGAATTTCAAAGAATTCAACAGAAACAGACCTGTTTTCAATAGTTTACTCTTGGTTTTGATCTTGGTGAGGTCTATATCCGGGGCCAGGTACCATTGCCGTAAACGTGGAATATCTCTCCGGTCGAAAAGGATGTTTCCGGGATTGTCTTTTAACAGGTTTTCTGATCCCCCAAACATGCCATCCGCACCATAACCAACAGCGATGTTTAACCAGCCCGGCAACGTAGATTTTTTAAAAAAAGATTTTAAATTGGCACTCAGCCAATAGGTTTGTCCGTTATAATCTTTCAGCATTCTTTCCAGGCTCTTGCTGCCAAAAAGGCCATCGGCCCGTTGATTAAGTGAGGTACTTCCATAATCGTTTCTGTGAAATGAAAATTTCACCTGCACCCTTTGTTCATCCCAGGCAAGCTCCTGGGCAATAAATAAACCGCTTCCGGCAAGGTTGGCGGTAAGGTCTCCAACACTAAACCCCCATTGCGATGAAAATCCGTCAAGCACTTCAATGGTGGTCATAAAAATAGTACCGCTTAATCCGCCGGCTATAATCCTGCCTTTTCTTGATAATCCCGTCCAGCGCCATAATTCCATACTCATTTTCCCTGCTGTATAAGCGCTAAAAACATGCCCCGCTTTATCCATCTGCAACCAGTCATCATTATCATTAAAAAAATGGAAAGACGATTGCGGATAATTTTTATACCAGGCATTGGATAAAGCGATCAGTGTACCACTATACCCTGCAACACTGCCAATAGCAGCCAGGTAGATCCTTTTTTTGTTGGGATAAGCAGATGTTGGCGAAATAAATGATTGCTGGCTGCCGGGCACCTGCAAAACAGTTACCCTCATTGTATCCTGTGCGAACAATGAATGGCAGAATAAGACAGCTGTTATGAGCATTAATTTCTTCAGGAAGCCAAACATACATCACTAAATGATCAGAGTTGAGGCATAAGGGGTTGAAAATGCAAAAAATATTCATAAACTTGTTGTTTAATTGGACATCAGTCAATCAAAATAATACTTATGGACGCTGCCATTCAGGAAAGGATTAATGCCTGGGTTAACGGAAACTACGACCCCGCTACAAAAGATACCATCACTCAGTTACAAAAAGAAAATCCCGATGAACTGGCCGATGCTTTTTACCGTAACCTTGAGTTCGGCACCGGTGGATTACGGGGTATTATGGGGGTAGGTACCAACCGCATTAATAAATATACCATCGGCATGGCCACCCAGGGTTTTGCCAATTACCTGAAGAAAACCTATGGCAATGAAGAAATAAAAGTAGCGATAGCGCACGATAGCCGAAACAACAGCCGTTTTTTTGCGGAGACAACCGCAAATGTTTTTGCGGCCAATGGCATCAAAGTGTTTTTGTTTGAAGCCTTGCGTCCTACGCCTGAACTGAGTTTTGCCATCAGGCAATTAGGATGTAAAGGAGGCGTAGTTTGCACCGCATCCCACAATCCCAAAGAATATAACGGCTATAAAGCCTATTGGAATGATGGCGGCCAGTTAGTACCGCCCCACGATACCAATGTAATCAAAGAAGTAGAAGCCATAACCGATGTAAATGAAGTTAAATGGGATGGCGGCGCTGCCAATATTACCCTTTTGGGTAAAGACATGGATAATGCTTACATGGATATGGTAAAAGCATTAAGTGTATATCCTGATGTAATAGCCAGGCAGCACGACCTGAAGATTGTTTATACACCTATTCATGGAACCGGTATCACATTGGTGCCGGAAGTATTGCAACGTTTTGGATTTACTAATGTAACGATTGTAAAAGAACAGGCAACACCCGATGGTAATTTTCCAACGGTGAACTATCCCAATCCCGAAGAAAGTGAAACCATGAGTATCGGGTTGAAGAAAGCCAAAGAACTGGATGCAGATATTTTATTAGGTACCGATCCGGATGCCGACCGCGTAGGTATTGGTGTAAAAAACCATAAAGGCGAATGGGTATTAATGAATGGTAATCAAACCGCTGTTCTGGCTTTTACTTATATGATGGAGGCCCGCAAAGCCAAAGGCATCGCACAGCCAAATGATATGGTGATCACCACTATTGTAACTACTGAAATGATTAACCAGGTAGCCGAACAAAATAATGTGACCTGTTATAATGTACTCACCGGTTTTAAATGGATAGCTGAAAAAATTAAGGAGCTTGACGGACAGAAAAATTATGTGATCGGTGGAGAAGAAAGTTTTGGTTTGATGATTGGCAACCAGATACGCGATAAAGATGCAGTAAGTGCTGTAGCCCTGATGTGTGAAATGGCAGCGTATGAAAAAAATCAGGGAAAGACTTTGTTTGATAAAATGATTGAACTGTATATTAAATACGGTTTTTATTATGAGAACCTGATTAGCATTACAAAAAAGGGAATGAACGGACAGAAAGAAATCGCTGATATGATGGAAGGTTACCGAAATAATCCACCCGCAACCATAATCGGTGCTAAAGTAACCACCTTACTGGATTACCAGTTACAAAAAGGGACAAACCTGGTTACAGGCGAAAGCTGGGTTATTAACCTGCCCAAAAGTAATGTGCTGCAATTTATTACAGCCGATGGCACCAAAATATCAGCCCGTCCATCCGGAACGGAACCCAAGATTAAATTTTATTTCAGCGTAAACACAAAATTAGAACGTAAAGAAGATTTTGATGCCACATTTGTCGTGTTGGAAGAGCGGATAAAAGCCATTATTGCCGATATGAATCTCACATAAGCCGATACTTTTTCGTCACAGATTCATAGATAAATTAATAACAATCAATGAAGCTGTGGCGATTTTTTTTAATAGCAGTGGGTTAGTAAGCAGTTGCTTTCTGAATAACTTCTTTTCTTCTTTTTCTTTTTGCACCTCGCTGCTTCAGCAGTACACTGCTGCTTCTTAGGTGTATATTCGCTATGCTATGAGGAAATACGAGGATACATACCAACACAAAGGCCTCCGCAAACAGTTAATTAATGTGCTGAAAGAGAAGGGGATTACCGATGAAAATGTATTGGATGCGATCAATACCATTCCCCGCCATTACTTTCTCGATTCAGCTTTTGATAAAATCGCGTATGAAGACCGTGCTTTTCCCATAGGTGAGGGGCAAACCATTTCCCAGCCATACACGGTAGCGTATCAATCACAGTTATTGCAGATTAAAAAATCAGATAAGGTCTTGGAAATAGGTACGGGTAGTGTGTACCAATCAACCGTACTTGCCGAAATGGGCACCTGGGTATATACCATTGAACGGCAAAAAAAATTATACGACCTGCAGCAAAAAGAATTTTATTTCCGCAAGAAATATCCCAATATCAAATTCTTTTTTGGGGACGGATTTGAAGGATTGCCAACCTATGCCCCTTTCGATAAAATTATCATCACCGCTGCTGCCCCTTTTATCCCACCGAAACTGGTTCAACAAATGAAGGTGGGCGCACTTATGATCATACCCCTTGATGAAGGCGATTCGCAACGCATGCTCCGCTTAACCAAACAGGAAGACGGTTCTGTAAAAGAAGAAGCTTTTGAACAGTTCTCTTTTGTGCCAATGTTAACTGGAAAGAACAGGTGATAACCTGAAGGTAGAAGCCTGAAGTACGTGTAGGGCAACTTAAAATATAATAGGAAAGCCGCTCAATCAAAATCGAGCGGCTTTCTTTATTATTTATTTGAACTGATTTATAATGATTACTGCTGCATCATATCTTGTCCGCCACTCTGGTCTGCTTTGGTGTTCTTGCGTTTGAATAAAGTTGCATCAAACTTACCAAAGCGGTAGTTGAAGTTCAGGCGTAATACCTGCTGGTCCCTTCTTCTTTCATTGGTTTGTGTAAAGAAAGTGCTTTCAGAATAGGATTGGAAAACCTGCGTGCGAAAAATATCATTCATGCTCAGTGTTAAAGAGCCGCTCTGTCCATTCTTCCAGGTCCAGTCTTTACGTATGGCAAGATCAAATCCATAACGTGGCAGGTTATAACCCTGTGAAGATGCCTGTGGCCCGCCACCAAACATCATTCCACCACCACCACCGCCGCGTCCACCACCACCGCCTGAACTGGGAGGTAAAACGCTCTTGGCCTGGTAATCGCCGCTAAGCTGAATAGATAATCCTTTGGATACTTTGAAAGTACTGTTCATCTTCGCAAACCAGCTTACCAGCGAATTGCTAATGTTTATACGTGGCGAAGCAGGTGTAAGTCCCGGTGTAGTGGCATTGATCTGTGAATAAAAAATGTTTGCATTCAATGTCAGGTCCCACCACTTGGTAACAGGCATTTTATTGGTAAGTTCCAAACCGGTTATATAACTGTTATCTGCATTGATATAAGTACTGAAAAGTGCACTGTCTGCAACAGTCAATGCATTCTTATCATAATAAGAGTACCGGGTAATCAGGTCTGTATTATGCTTGTAAAATAAACTGGCTAAGAAATTGGCACCACGTTTATAAGCATCATTATAAGATATTTCAAATGAGTTGGTGAATTCCGGCTTCAATCCTGCATTACCGATATTGATGTTCTGTGGATCAGAATAATCGGGGAACGGCATCAACTGGAAAAAATTCGGGCGGTTCACACGACGTGAATAATTGAATTGGAAATCCTGTTTCTCATCAATTTTATAAGTAATGAAAGCACTCGGGAAAAAACTTAACGGGAAACTTACTTTGAAATTGGCTGAGTCGGCACCTTTTACATTCAATAGGGTACCGGTATACTGAGAGCTCTCTGCGCGCAGTCCCAGCTGGTAACTGATTTTTTTCACTTTGAAAGTGTAGGTAGCATAAGCTGCATACACCTGGTCGTTGAATTTGTATTTATTACTGATGGATGGTACCAATACATATTGATTCGTAGTATAATCATACCGGTACTGGTCGCTTCCATTACCAAAATCCCTTACGGCAGCCCTAGCACCCGCTTCGAATTTTGAATCTTCGGAAATAGGATTTTCATAATCGGACTGAATAGTATAAAACTTATTAGTACCTGATCCTATGGTCTGTTGTAAGAAGGCCTGCCCCTTTGTTGTATTATTAGCATTATAGGTTTGCGTATTAATGCCGGCATTGTTATTATTGGTACTTGAATTATAATTGAAGTCGGCTGTAATATCATGACCATTCTTAGCGAAATTATGTTTATAACTAAACTGCGATCCGAAGTTTTTAAAGCTGGCCGTACTAAGTGTCTTGATATTGTTATAAGAAGTGAATACAGATTTGATGGTTGAGTCCACACGCTGGGTCTGGTCATTATCAAAGTTTCCTTTTACATAATTACCCGCTATGGAAAAAGTGTTTCTGTTATCAACAAACCAGTCTAATCCACCACGAACAAAAGCAAATTGGCCTGTATTGGTACCATTACTTATATTATGTACACTGCTTGGCACTGAGGTGTTCAGGTTATTCCTGTCGGTGATACCGGATGAAAGTGATTTCCTTTCATTCAGGTTGGCATTCAAACTAAGGTTGATTTTATTCTGACGGAGGTTAAGATCGCCGCCCAAATTCACTTTGCCGCGCGAATCAATACCGGTTCTGATACCGCCATTGTAACCACTTTTCTTGTTTTTCTTTAAAACAATATTCAAAATACCCGCATTACCACCCGATGCATCATATTTGGCTGATGGGTTAGTAATCAATTCTACTTTATCAATAATGTCTGCCGGTATCTGGTCCAGGGTTAAGGTAGTAGGGCGGCCATCAATAAAAATAGTAGGCGCTGCATTACGCAGGGTAACATTTCCGTCAATATCAACATTTAATGAAGGGATATTCTTCATTATTTCAGTTGCTGTCTGTCCTGTGCTGACTAAATTCTTATCAACATTAAATATCTTCCTGTCAATACCCAGCTCAAACTGTGGCCTCGAAGATGCCGTAACAGTAACATTTCCCAGGTTGGTGGCATCTTCCTCCAGTTTTATATTACCCAGGTCTTTATCAACCATGCCAAGCATTTGCTGCATAGCACCAGCATTTCCGCCGCCGCCGGCATTTCCACCACCGCCCTGGGGCATTTTAATACCAAAGCTTATCTGTTTCTCGATTGCTTTATAGCCAAGTGCACTGATTTTTAATTTGAAATTGCCAAAAACAGGCAGGTTATCAAAACTGAAATCGCCGTTTGCTTTAGTAATCAAAGTACTGAAAATAGCCTCCTTCATTTTCTTGGTGGCTGTATCAAACTTATTTCCAATGAGTTGAACGGTAACAGCCTCCATTCCTTTGTTGTTTTTACTGTCAACTAATTTGCCATAAAAATGGCCGATATTCATGTTTTGAGCTCCGGCACCTCCGGGACGACCGCCGCCGGGAAATTGTGCAAACGCACCGAAACATAGGAGATTCAGAACAGAAATGGTAAAAAATTTTCTCATGATGATACTTGTATTATATATTATAGTATGTAAAGTTGCGATATAAGGACAGCCGCATCCATTTTGATTACATCAGCGGTAATATGACAAATTTGAATGGGCAAAGGTTGATCTTCGCGGGCAAGAATTCCTAATTTTGTCGGTGATCACCGGGAATAAGCGGGTAATTATTGTGCCAGAGTGATTAAAACCTGCAGTAACCCTATCAGGAATCCTATTACTCCGCCAATTATCTCTACAAAGCGGAATTCTTTCAACATGGTGCCAATGAGTACCTCTTCCAGCTTATCAGATGAGAACCTGGCTACTTTCCGGGTAACAATTTTTTCAAGGTCAAGGTCATTTTCCAGGTTAAGCATGTATTGCTGCATGATAACAGGAAATAAGGTTTCCAGTTCAGTTATAAACACAGCCTTAAGCTCATTTATCGTTCTGTCACCTATAAACATGCCGATTACAGGCATTTGCTCGGGCAATTTTACTCTTAGAAACTGGTCTATATGCGCTTCTATTTGCGGCATGACCCTTTTTATATTACCAGGATCGGTGATCTTTTCCGTTATATCTCTGAAAGAAAGCAATTCACCACTAACGAGTTTCCCCAATTTTTCAGCAAACTGCTGCTGTTTTTTTGGGAAAATACCCTGTAAAGTAAACCCCAGTATCTTTTTAGGCTGCCTTGGATGAAAAAGCATTTTTATGGCTATCCGGTTGGCAAACCAGCCAATGAATGCCGAGATAAGAGGGATCAGTATCAATCCGTACGTCATGCTATAAAATTTAAAAACCTATAAGAGTCGCCTTATAGGTTTTCTTTGGGAGAACGAGGGGTCTCGAACCCCCGGCCTTCAGTGCCACAAACTGACGCTCTAACCAACTGAGCTACGCCCTCCGTTTTGTTGGACGGCAAAAATAGGATAATTCAAGATTACTTGAAACTGAATTTTGGGTTCTTTTTGCTCACCACCCATCAAAACCTTTGTTAATTGGTATAAACGAATGATAACTAAAAGGCTTTTTCAGTTATTTTTGGTACCTATCATGCAAAAATTTACGCAATTTATGAAGAGCAGAAAAGGTTTGTTGTTGCTGGCCATTGTTTTATTTGGCGGGTTATTCTTTGCATTTAAAAGTTTCAGTACCGGTGGAACTGATTTACTGATCACGCAAAGACAGAGATTATTATCAGCGGTGGGGTCCATATTGGAAGATCTTCATTACAGCCCTAAAATTATAAACGATGCTTTCTCAAAACAGGTATTCAAAAAATACCTGGATGAACTGGATGGCGATAAATCCATGTTTCTCCTGTCGGATATTTCAGGGTTTAAAAAATATGAAACCACACTCGATGATGAAATTCATGGCGCGCCAATTGAATTTGTGCCGGCGGTGAGTACCATCTATGACCAGCGCATGGCAGAAGTGATTGTTTTATATAAAGAAATCCTGGCCACCCCTTTTAATTTTACAAAAGATGAAACGGGAGAACTCGAGGGCGAAAAAATAGCTTACGTATCTACTGAAGCAGCGCGTAAAGAAAGATGGAGAAAAAAATTAAAAGGCTACACACTGGAAAGATATGTTGACCTGCAGGATCAACGCGAAAAAAATAAAGGCACGAAAGACTTTGTCGTAAAGACAGATACTGAATTGGAAAAAGATGCCAGGGAAAAGGTGCTGAAAATTATGAACGAATCTTTTGAGCGGATCAAGAGAACGTTTAAAGAAGATGAACGTTTCAATTCATACATTAATGTGATCACTAACCAGATGGATCCGCATTCTGATTATTTTCCGCCGGTAGAGAAACGCAGTTTTGATGAAAGGATGAACAATGAATTTTTCGGTATCGGCGCGCAGCTTCAGAAAGATGATTATGGTATCAAGATTGCTTCCATAATTACCGGCGGCCCCGCCTGGAAATCGGGAGAGATAGTGGTAAATGACGTAATTGTAAAAGTGGCTCAGGGTAAAGAAGAGCCGGTTGACGTAACAGCATACGATACCCAGGACGCAGTAAAATTGATCCGCGGTAACAAAGGAACAGAAGTAAGGCTCACGATAAAAAAGCAGGATGGTTCATTCAAAGTAGTAACTATGATCCGTGAAAAAGTGGTGCAGGATGAAACCAAGGCACGCAGTGCGGTCATAATGGATGGGAAAGACAAAATCGGATATATTTCCCTGCCTGATTTCTACGCAAATTTTGAAGATGCAGAAGGTGCCCATTGTTCTGATGATGTTGCCAAAGAAGTGATCAAACTGAAAGCGGAAAATGTAAAAGGTATTGTGATTGATATCCGCGGTAATGGCGGCGGATCATTATATGAAGTAGTGAAAATGGTAGGCCTGTTTATTAAAAGCGGACCGATTGTTCAGGTAAAAGAAAGAAGTGGAAAAGTTGACCAGAGCACCTGGCGCGATAATGATGAATCTGTTTTATATGACGGACCATTGGCTGTTATGGTAAACGAATTCAGTGCATCCGCCAGTGAAATATTTGCCGGAGCCATACAGGATTATAAACGTGGTGTTATCATAGGCAGTACCTCTACCTATGGAAAAGGAACGGTACAAAGACAGATACCATTTGGCAACAGGAATGATCAGTTCAGTAGCCGGACAGACTTAGGTGCGATGACGTTGACCTTCCAGAAATTCTATCGTGTTAGCGGCGGATCTACCCAATTAAAAGGTGTTGTGCCGGATGTGATTTTGCCTGATCCATATGAATATTACAAGGGCCGTGAAAAAGATAACCCTACCGCATTGGCATGGGATGAAATTCCCAAAGTGCCTTACCAGCCATGGCAGAATAATTATGGCCTTGATAACATTGTGCGGAAAGAAAATGAAAAGATCAAAAGTAACCCTTCATTAAACCTGCTACAAAGTAACCTGCAATGGCTGGCCAAAAATGCAGAACAGCCAACCAGTTTAAATATTGATAAATTCCGTGCCCGTCAAAAACAGGTAATATCTACGGTTACCCAGAATAATACCCTTTTAAAAATTAAGGAAGAAATGAATGTGACGGCCATGGAGGCAGATAAGGACAAGTTTTACAATAATCCTGATAAGCCCAAGGGTGATCGTTACCAGGCGTGGTTAAAATTAGTAAAAGCAGATATGCATATTGACGAATCAGTTAAAATAGTGGGTGAAATGGTTCATTCCCAGGTACAAACTGTTTTAAAGTAATTTTGACCAGGTCGTACGTTTGAAGTGTGCGGGTAGATTCTTTTGATATAAACAATGCCTTTGATGGAACTTGAGAAAAAATGGTATGCGTTATATACCAAACCCCGTTGGGAGAAAAAAATTGACACTATACTCATCCGGAAAGGCATTGAAAGCTGGTGCCCGCTGCAAAAGATAGAAAGGCAATGGAGCGACCGCAAAAAAATTATCGAAGACCCGCTTTTTAAATCCTATGTATTCGTAAGGATAGACACAACCGAACGGTCAAAAGTTTTGATGACAGACGGCGTGTTGAACTTTGTACATTATCTTGGGAAGCCGGCTGTTATTAAAAATGCAGAGGTTGATATTATTAAAAAATACCTCGCCGAAAAAGACGCCAGCATTTCTATTATTTCGAAGGAAGGTTTTATAGAAGAAACAAAAATAATAGTAAACCATGGTGTTTTCATGGGTAATGAAGGAACTGTTATCAGGGGCGGGAAGAAAAAAGTATATGTAAAATTAGAAAGCCTTGGCCAGGAGATGGTAGTGGAATTTCCGGCAGAATATCTTTCTCCGATATAGTAGTGAATCGTGAGTAGTGAGTGGTGAGTTGTCAGCAGAAGTTTGGTTTTATCGCTAATATCGATGTTTACTCACTACTCACGATTCACTACTCACGACTTCCCCTTCACAAACCCTCAAATATCCCAATCCACAACCTTGTTCGCCCATTCTTTCCGGTAAGGTGTTGTAATGCGGATATAATTATCTGTATATCCTTCCATCATCCCGTTCTTTTCAAACGCTTCGAATAAAACTTTTCTTGTCTGGCCTGCATGTTGTTGGGTAAAGAACTGCAGCTTCATATAAGAAAGGTTGCGTAGTGTTTTATTTCTTTCATTGCGGATGTGGATGGGTATAACGGGTTTTATTTCCAAAGCCCTGGTATTGTCGCGCTCCGAATAAGTGAATACATGGAGGTAAGAAATATCAAGCGAATGTAAAAAATCGAATGTTTCTGTAAAATGCACATCTGTTTCCCCCGGGAAACCCACGATCACATCAACACCAATAGCGCAATGCGGCATCAGTGTTTTGATCAGTTGTACCCTTTCTGCATATAGTTCCCTTTTATACCTTCGCCTCATCAAACCCAGTATTTCATTGTTGCCGCTTTGTAGTGGGATATGAAAATGCGGCATGAACTTATCGCTGTTGGCTACAAATTCTATGATCTCATTGGTTAATAAATTCGGTTCAATTGAGGAGATCCGGTATCGCTCAATACCATTCACTGCATCCAGTGCGCGTACCAGGCCGAAAAAATTTTCATCCTGTTTATTTCCATCATCACCTTTGCCAAAATCGCCAAGGTTTACGCCGGTTAAAACAATTTCTTTTACGCCATCGGCTGCCAGTCTTTCCGAATGTTTCACAACATTGGCTATTTCATCGCTGCGGCTTTTGCCGCGGGCCAGGGGTATGGTACAGAAAGAGCAATTGTAATCGCAGCCATCCTGCACTTTTAAAAAAGTACGGGTCCGGTCGTTTTGTGAGAATGAAGCATTGAAACCGCTGACCTCTTCAATATCGCAACTGCAAATTTTCGCAGCATCACCTTTGGCCAGCTCGCCAATATGCCGGGCGATATTGAATTTTTCCGCGGCACCCAGCACCAGGTCAACGCCGGGTATGGAAGCAATTTCTTTGGGCTTCAGTTGCGCATAGCAACCGGTAATCACCACAAAACTTTCTGGTGATTTTCTTTGGATACGCCGTACCAGGTGACGGCATTCCTTATCTGCATTATCTGTAACAGAACAGGTATTGATCACATATACATCTGCCAGATCGTCAAATCCTCTTTTTTCAAAGCCCTCATTTTCCAATAAACGGGAAAGGGTAGAGGTTTCTGAAAAATTCAATTTACAACCCAGAGTATGAAAGGCTACAGTGCGCTTTTTATCCATAGAAATGGCAAAGATACGGATCGGTAACTAGTGTATGTTAATTGTAAGTTGTCATATTTCAAGTGAGTAATGAGTCGTCAATTGTGAGTAACATCAATATTTTCAGCGATATTACTCACTATTCATAACTGACAACTCACGGTAAACTTAATACTAGTTTGTGGTTGTTGGGTATGCTTGTACACTTTACAAAAGCAATCTTCAAAAAAACCGTACTTCGCATTTAATTTAATATTAATGAAGCAGAAAAAAATATCCTTATTTATTGTTATACCTATCCTGGCTATTATTGTCATTTTTTTTGAAAGATGCAATACGACAGGTGTAACCCCTGCCCAGATTAATACCACTTCAAACGCAGGTACAGGGGCAAATCTTACAGGGAGCCGGGGGCTTACCCGTAATCCGGCACGTATGCATTATTCGAAACATGCCCGTTGCCGTATGGAATGCAGGCATATTACTGAAACAGAAATTGCCGGCATCCTAAAATCAGGTACAATTAATTATAAAAAAAGCGAACTTGGCGGCGGTGACGATTGCCACAAAAAATATGCTGTGGAAGGGTATAGCCACGAGCAACAGCACCTCAGGGTAATCTTTGCGCCCTGTAATAATGAAATAACAGTAGTAACCTGTATTGAGCTGGGTAAAGAATGGCCATGCCATTGTGAAACCGGTTATTAAGCGGACCGGATATTCATTTAACCAGTCCAGCCATAAACTAAAACTATTCTAAGGTTTTCTTAAAATAAGGGATTCGTCGTTACTCATTTTCGATTTTACGATTATTAAGGTATGTTTGCCAGTCTTAAAAAACCAAAACCAATGCAGTTTAAGAAGATTAATAATATTGTAGGATGGGCAGTATGCCTGATTGCCTGTACCGTGTACATTTTAACCGCAGAAGCCGGGGGTAGTTTCTGGGATTGTGGCGAATTTGTAAGCAGCTGTTTTAAACTACAGATTCCTCACCCGCCGGGAGCACCCTTATTTGTGATCCTTGGCCGTATTTTCATTGTATTCTTCGGGGATAACCCAATGGGTGCCGCCAAAGCAGTCAATATCATGAGTGCCCTGGCAAGTGGTTTTACTATTTTATTTCTTTTCTGGACCATTACGCACTTTGCAAGGCGTATAGTAAATGTAAATACAAGTGATGCCCTGAGTGCTTCTCAAATATGGTCTATTATGGGGGCCGGTGCCGTAGGTGCTTTGGCCTATACTTTCAGTGATTCCTTTTGGTACAGTGCTGTTGAAGGTGAGGTGTACGCTATGTCATCTTTCTTTACCGCTATTGTATTCTGGGCCATCCTGAAATGGGAAAACCATGCCGATGAACCTGGTGCCGACCGCTGGATCGTTTTTATCTTTTTTATGATGGGTTTATCTATTGGTGTTCACCTGTTGAACCTGTTAACCATACCCGCCATTGTAATGGTGTATTATTTCCGCAGGAGAGAAACATTCAACTATGTATTACTTCGTAAATGGTTTATCCGTATTGTGGGCGTAGGCGGTATACTGGCCTTTATACTTGCTTTGGTGGGTGCTGCAGGAGAAGCTTCCGATAATGTTCCTATGGATGGAACGATGGGTGGTCTGGTTATCCTGGGCACTTTGCTCGGTATTGGTGCGCTACTTTTAATAGAGCGTGTAAAAAAAGAACAGAAAGCCTATTATGGTGGTACCTATATTTTCTTCCTCATCGGTTGTATGATCACGGGATTAGTGCAAGTGGGTGTCATACAATATTCCATAAAATCTGCCGGGGCTTTTGACCGTTGGTTTGTGAATGGTTTTGGCCTGCCTTTCTTTTCAGGTTTTGTTTTCTTTTTCTTACTTCTTTCTGTACTGATTTGGTGGGGACTGAAAATTGCTACTAAAAAAGTATGGCCCTATCTCCGATTAGGACTTTGGAGCTTAGTGTTTATGCTGATTGGTTATAGTACCTATGTAACCACCATGATACGCAGCACCGCGAATCCTTCCGTCGATATGTATAATGTAGATAATCCCCTGAGTTTGGTGGGTTACTTAGGCAGGGAGCAATATGGTGATTTTCCTATTTTCTATGGCCAGAAATTTACCGCGCAACCCGTTGACATGAAAAGCTCAGGCATGCGTTACGAGAAAGCAAGGGATAAATACATTGAAATAGGACCTGACAGAAAGTATGTATATGCCTCGGATGATAAAATGGTATTCCCACGGGTATGGGATGCCAGTAATGACCAGAACCACGCAGATTATTATGCTTATTACCTGGGTATTAATAAACTGAAGGATGGCACTTACGAAAGGCAGCCTGACCAGGCAGATAATGTGAAATTCTTTTTCGGTTACCAAACTTACTGGATGTACTTCCGCTATTTAATGTGGAATTTCTCCGGTAAACAAAATGATAACCAGGGTCTTTTTGCCGGTAATGTGCGGGATGGGAACTGGATTACCGGCATACCTCCGGTAGATAGCCTGCTCTATGGCGACCAAAGCGCTATGCCCGACAGCCTGAAGAACAATAAAGCAAATAACAAACTCTTCCTGTTACCAATGATACTTGGATTGATTGGGTTATTCTATCAGTTCAAAAAAAGAGGGGACGACGGAACGGTTAACCTGCTCTTGTTTTTCTTTACCGGGTTTGCTGTTATATTATACCTTAACCAGGCCGGCTATCAGCCACGTGAACGTGACTATGCCTATGTTGGAAGCTTTTACGCCTTTGCAGTATGGATAGGGTTGGGCGTATTGAAAGTAAGGGACTGGTTAGGTCGTAAATTGTCGCAGGTAACGGCAGCTTCATTGGCTACCATTATTTGTTTGTTGGCCGTGCCCGTAATCATGGCACAGCAGGAATGGGATGACCACGACCGCAGCCAGAAGCAATTGCCACGTGATCTTGCTAAAGATTATTTAGAAAGCTGTGCGCCAAATGCGATCTTATTTACCTATGGTGATAATGATACATATCCATTATGGTATGCTCAGGAAGTAGAAGGTATCCGTCCAGATATCCGCGTAATTAATTTTAGTTTATTGGGAATTGATTGGTACATCAATGAGCTGCGTTACAAAGTAAACCAGAGCGATCCGATTGATGTTATCTGGACACCCGAGCAGATTGAAGGAGGTAAGCGTGATTATATTTTATATCGTCCGAAAACCAATATTCCGGAAAACAGGTATTATGATCTCTTCGACATGATGAAAAATTATGTAGGTAGTGATGATCCTGCCAAAATGGAAGACAGGGGTAACGGAGATTACCTCAATACCTTCCCTGTGCGGAAAATGTCTGTTCCCGTAGACAAAGCAATGGTGATAAAGAATGGAACGGTTAACGCGGCAGACAGTGTGGTAAGCGAAATGAAATTTGATATTCCTAAATCTGCTATGGTAAAGAACGACCTGGCATTATTAAACATTATCGCGGCCAATAAATGGAACAGGCCAATCTATTTTACCAACGACAGGGCCGAGCTTGGGTTTGACCAGTACCTGCGCAGGGATGGATTGAGTTTCCGTCTCGTGCCGGTTCAGAATAACCGTGTGAATACAGACTGGATGATGGATAAGGTGATGAACAAATTCGACTTCGGTAATGCCAATAAAAAAGGTGTGTATTTTGATGAAGAGAACCGCCGTCACCTGAATACCATACGCACTGCCTATGCCGAACTGGCCATGGACCTTGCCTCTAAGAACCGGAAAGAAGATGCGAAGAAAGTATTGGAGCGTGCTGATAAAATGATAGATCAAACCAATTTCGGATATGGAATGACGAGCCGCGGTAACATGCATAACCGTAACTCATTATTGTTTCTGGAAGCCTGTTATATGGCCGGCGATACAGCATTGGCAGTTAAAATAGCCGCCGCTATTAAAACAGATCTTCAGCAGCAGATCAGGTATTACAATACGTTGAGCAGCGATAAGGCCGACCATATGTCTGAAGAAAGACGCACGGCAGATAGCTACCTGCAGGGAATAGAACAAATGAAGACCATTTATAATCCACGGATACAGATCCCCGGGAAAGTAATGTCACCGGCTGATTCGGCCAAAACACCTAAAAACAGTGATAAAAAGAAGTAGATAAATGCAATCTGCCATAATAAAAAAGCCGGGTTGAAAAACCCGGCTTTTTTATTATGGGTATTAGAAAGAAACTGCCTCCATTTATTATATTAAGATGGCCTAAAAGATATTGATGGAAAAAAAACAGAAGATAAAATGTGAACAGTTACCATATGGTAAGCATTACTTATTGAAATTCGGGTATTTCGTTTGTATTGACAGGATCGGGTTTGTATGTGGGCTATCCGG
>JAYTOS010000325.1:0-5295 GCA_043747705.1 Bacteroidota bacterium | reverse complement strand
CTTGAACAGATTTTGAGAATACCGGACACCAGCCTGTTTTTACGCTCTATCCCGCTACAGTGGCTAATGCTGGCGTTCGGCCTGGTGTTCCGTGGTGTTCGGTTTTGATGGCTTCCAGTTGCGCAGTAAGATGATTTTTGATCCTTTCCCGCATTACCGTATAATTATCCCAATGAACGATCTTGTAGGTAAAGCCCCGGTTGGCAAAACCGTTTTGCCGGATATACTCCAGGTTCACCAACTGGTTAATGTAATGATGCTGTTGCGTTTTGCCTACACCGGTTGCCTCCCTGATCTCAAAACGGCTAAACTCATACTGCTTTCCTTTTTTATCAATGAAGCCTTTCAGGTTCTCATAAAACTGCCTGAGTGATCCATCCAGTTCATCTACTTTAAGGATAATGGATTCAAACAGGATATAGATGGCTGTTTCCACATCTTCTATCCGGGTGATCAACCGCTTTCTTTCGTCTCTTTTTCTCTGGTACTGGTTAAGCACTGTGATCATTTTTACAAAGCTCTGGAACAGATCATTGAGCCGCCTGATCTTTTGGGCCTCTTCCGGCAGGTGGATCTGGTCGGCAAAAGGATTGATGACTTCATAAGGATTGATGATGCTGATAAAATTTTGCAGAAAGCTTTTTATCCCCTGCTCTTTACGGCCATCCACTAACCCGGCAGCCCTCCTGTTCTGATAGCTGATGATGCGTTTGGTTTGTTCGGTGCTCTCATCCACGGCAATTAAAAATACCCGGCTCATGTTATCTTCATAAATCTCGCCTCTGGTGGTACAGGCCAGGGATGCAATAGGACCTTTAACTGTTTTCTGCCCGCTGGTGATCTGTCCGTTTTCCAGCTTAATGCTCGTGGCCGAGTTCAGCTCTCCGTTGCTCTGCAGTTCCCTGAAAGCAAACTCTGCTTCTTCGCTTAGGCCGTCTATATCTTCCAGGCACAAGAGCCGGTTTACAAAATAATGCTCCGGGAAGTTGTAGAGCACCTTATCCGATAGCCTGGTGAGCTTCGTTACGCTTTCTTTTGGCATGCAGTCCGAGATCTGCTTTAATAGTCTTGTTTTGCCACTGCCGCTTGATCCCTGGATCAGCGCATGCAGGGTTTCCGGCATCTTATGACTGGTGGCAATGACCAGCAAAAATATCCGGTTGCGCTCTTCGCCTACAATGCCCGTCTGGCCCAGGAGTTCGTTTAATCGTTTTATTAGCTTGGGTTCTTTGGCAAAGCTTTCCAGTTCGTTGCGCTCTTTTACCGTCAGGACTTGCAGCGGTTTCTCAATAGCTTGAGAGTGCTGCTCCCTGTCCCTTTCCTGGTCAAGCAGATCGGTGAGCCGGTAGATGTCCGCTTCCAGTAAATCTTTTCTTAAGGCCAGCCTCTCAGCCACCTCTTTGCATAAACGCTCCACCTGTTTATCCTCGTACAGATCCACCCGGTTACGGGCTTTAATGCCGGTCCCTTTATTTTCTATCACCAGCATCACCTTCATGTGATCGCTCGCTTTGGGCAGGCCGCCCTGCACATAATAGTTCGCTGTGTTACCTGCGTATGCGATCTTGTAAGGATTGCTTATGTCAAGAGGATTAGAAGTTTCAGCGTCTTTCTTTTTATCCGGCAATGGCTTTTCATTTAAAGTTGCTATAAGAAGTTTTCTCTCGGGATCTTCAGTTGTAGTTTCATTTGAAAAAGAAAAATCAGTTGTCCGTTCATTGAGTAACATTGTAAACACTTCTTCATTATGCGCGGTCAGGGTCTCGTTTACATCCTTGCAGGGCAATATCATTTTTGCTATCGTAATGTTTGGTAACAATTGTTTTAATTCTTCTGCATACTTCACCGCTGCTTTGTTTCCCGCTTCATCATTATCAAAAGCAAAAATGATTTCCTTTAGTTGTTTTAGCTCCGCTATAGCAGCTTTCATTTCCGGGTTGAGCCTGTTAGTGCCGTAGGCGCTGAGCAGGCTGTATGCATCCGTAATGGCTTTTATCTGAAGCAAGCTGGCTGCATCAATAACGCTTTCGCATATGATTAATCGTTCTGTATTGGCATCAGGATATTTGGGATATAAACCTTCACTGTCTCTCAAATAAAAATGTTTGCTGTCATCATTATTCGTGGTGCTGCGGAAGTAAAGGCCGCTTACCTGGTTACTTTGATTACGCAACGCAAACACGATACAACCCTTGGCAAAAGGTTTATAAGCTTGGCCGCCTTCGCGGGTATTCGTTCCCCAGGGTGACAGCAGCCCCACCTCAACGCACGAGTTGATCAGTGCTTCCTCTTTTCGGGTGCCATGGTGGAACTGCGCCGTATTATAGCCCACTTCCATTTTGCCTGCATCCAGGCCCCGGCTTTTTAAATACTCCTGCGCCGGTTTACTGTTATGTACCGCGTTCTTAAAGTAAATAAACATCTTGCTGAGAATGGCCACCCTCGTTAATTCGTCGACTGGTGTGAGCTGGATGGCTGTGCCTGCGATCAGTTCTTTGCACTTCTCCAAAGCATCGTGCTTGGTGAGGTTTTCCATATACATTACAAAGTCTATCACGTCTAAACTTTTACCATGTGTTTTGCAGTTGCTGCTAAAGCAATACGCTGTATGCGTTTTGTAGTACACCTGCAGGGAAGGCGTTTTGTCTTCATGGAAGGGACAATGCAATCGCAGGTGCTTGTCCGGTTTTAAACCGTAATGCTGCAATATCCGGGCAAGGGTGAGCTGGCTTTTGATGTCTGCTATCTCCATCAGAAAAAAGTTTTAAATATCTTTTATGGAACTATCAGACACAAATGTAATAGATAATTACATTTTACATGCGAACTATACTATTTTTATATGCACTTTATTTACATAATTTTGATAGATCACACCATTATCAGACATAAAACAGCCCTATATGGCAGTAAATACCGGTAAGATCATTACAGAATTGCGTAAGCAAAAAACCTGGAGCCAGACAGACCTGGCCACTCAAAGTGCCGTGTCCAGGGAAATGATTGGTAAATATGAGCGGGGAGAGGCAGTGCCTTCTATTGAAGCGGCTAAAAAAATTGCGGATGCATTTGCTGTCAGTCTCGATTACCTGGCAGGAGAAGGCATCAATGCTTCCTTCGATAAAAAAAATATCAAACGTTTACAGGATATTGAAAAACTCGATACCGACACCAAAGAAAAAATCTATTTTGTAATTGATAACATTATCCAAAACGTAAAGGCTAAAAAGGCCTTTGCTTCTTAAATTAAAACCTATTATAATGGCCGATACTTTGTATGTGCGCATTAAAAAAACGTACGCCGCCGCTATCATTAAAGATCTGCAGAAATTAGATGCGGTAGAACTTTTAGAAGAAGCTCCCGTTCCGGAATGGCAGAAAAAAGAAGTGCGCAAACGACTCAAGGACCTGCAAAAAAACCCCTCTAAAGCAGTAAGCTGGAATGAAGCCACCAAAAAGATAAAGCAGTTGGCTAAATGAAACGCTACACCGTTGTCTTTTCACCGCTTGCACTCGATGATATAGAACAGACCGTTGACTATTACCAAAAGCAGCAACCCGAACTCGGTAAACGTTTCGCCGCACAGCTACAACTTAGACTTAATGCTATTAAGCGCAATCCCTTCTTTGCTTCCGTGCGTTACGATGATATCCGCTGCACGGCTATTAAAAAATTTCCATACCTGGTGCATTATCACATCGAGGAAACACAACTCATGGTTACCATCATCGCCGTTTACCCAACTTACAAAGAACCCTTCTGGTAAAATGAAAAAGCCGATGGCTTTTTACCAACGGCTTTTTAAAAAATATTTGTTGCTGAATCAATTCCTAATGTGTCCGAATACTATCAAACATCCTATCATTATTGAAAACTTTCATAAACCATACCTTATCAAAACCTACAGATTTTCTAAAAATAAACTGAACGGAATCAACGTACAAACTTTTTGCAGATTTGGGGACATATGTAGCTCTGTATTCATCCCAATTTACAGAAGAAGGAATTATCATTAATTGTGATTGATCAGGAATGCCATTAACATTTACAATTTTTCTTATATCACGAAAATATATTTTAAGATAAGAATCATTTGCGTTTTGCAAAAATTCTGAAGGAAATATAACTTTTAATGAATCATATTTCTCGTTACTGGCGTAAGAAAACAAGTTCTGAATTGTTGTTTTAGCATCTCTATCATCTAAAGACGATTTAGCTTGGCCACAGCAGGCAACAACACCTATTATTATAATGAACATGCACCCTTTAATCATGGTTTCTTTTTGTCTGTATTTAAATATTCATTCATGCCACTATATTGATTAATGTCACCACCTAATGATTTATATTGCTTTAATAAACCATTTACTTGATTAATAGTTTCCTGTTGCAACATTCCTAATTGACCAAGAATCTGCACGCCTTGATTTGCTGTATTTAAAAAACCACCCAATACGTTAAGCTTAGCCTTATCTGATAACTCATTACCATATCTATTAAAATCTTGAATGGGAAGATACCCGTCAGTCATAAAATTTATCACGGATGTTCTTTCGGATGAACCTAATTTGATACCGCCAAATCCTTTTCTAGCATTAATCTTATCAACTGCATTAGTTGCATCATAAAATCCTTGACGTAGAGATTGTTCCTGGATTAAAGCATTCTCTGTTCCATAGCCAAGCCAGTTTGCCGCCATACCACCTAATCCACTAGCACCTAATGCTCCTCCAACGCCATTAATATTCTGCGCTATTATCAGCGTTTGCTGTGTTGCATTTCCCTTCAAACTTGCTATTCCATTTGTAGATTTTCCTTCGTCTGCTTTGCCATAAAACTTCTGCCCAGCATTGTAGTATTTACCACTTTGGTAAACGTTAGCTCCATCCCGAGTTCCATCCCAGTCCCTTCCCCAAGCTGTAACAGGGCCTCCTGAAACATATTTGAAACTTTGATACTTGGGATCCTGTAATAATGCTGGTATATTTTTATATATCGTATTTAACACAGTACTCGAAGTAGTAATATTTTGATTGGTTGATACATGTTCTTGTAACCTATACATTGAACTTAAATAAGGTAAGTATTCCAAACCATCCATATCAATACCATCAATCGGCCTGTTACTTGCAAACTGATAAGGCGTAAGCATTGGATATTTTGTTGTAATAGGATCTACACTCAAAAACTTACCCACCCTCGGGTCATAGATCCTCATACCATAATCCTGCTGATTGCCTTCGCCCTTCACCTCATTGTCATTCTCCTTTCCATTGAAGCCATAACGGTAAGCG
>JAYTOS010000324.1:0-13620 GCA_043747705.1 Bacteroidota bacterium | reverse complement strand
GCCAGTAGTCCTTGCTAATTGTTACCTATCCTTTGTTTTTCTCGCTTGAAGTGTTAAAGAATTCTTTAACATACAAGGGTTCGGCATAGGCAAGATCAGCAAAACGGTTTGACTGATAGGCAATTAGCGCACGTAAGGCAAGATGGGATGCATTGTGCTGTATATCGGGGAAAGAGGCATTCGGGTTTGAGATAACCTCCTTAAGTTTTTGCGCACCGCTGCCGCTGAAGATGATTGGCTGGCGGGTGAGTAATTCACTAAACGCAGTTTCATCTATAATAAAGGCGTGCGGGCTTTCCGTTTCCTGTAAAGAACTGTTATAGGTGGCTGTGAATACTTCCATTCTTCTGGCATCAATTAATGGGCAAATAAGGGTTGACAGACTGAAGCGTTGTAAGGTAGATTGATCATGAGACAGGACTGCCTGCGCCATTACTTCCAAAGTGTTTATTAAGACCAGGGGTTTTTGTAAAGCATAACAAATACCCTTAGCCGAAGCCAGCCCAACACGCAAACCTGTATAACTTCCCGGACCCGCTGTTACAGAAACAGCATCAAAATCTTTTAATTGAAAACCATTATCGCGCACTAATTTCTGAATGGCGGGTTGTACAAAAGATGCATGATTTTTTTGCTCGGTGCTCTCAATCAATCCCAACACATCACTTCCTTTGCTTATACAAATGCTGGCGTGTTCGGTGGCAGTATCTATGTGCAAGAGTAAAGGCATTTATAGAAAATTAATTTCTTTTTCAAGGGCCGGTGCTACTGCATACCGGCTGTCTGTTTCAAGTAATTTTTTAAGTAAGGTATATATTTTTCGCAAGCCGATTTTTTCACTCCATTCAAAAGGGCCATAAGGGTAATTGGTGCCAAGTTTCATAGCCGTATCTATTTCCTCTTTGGAACTGATCTCATCGCCTAATCCAAAATAGGCTTCATTAATAATCATGGCGATAACCCTTGCTGCAACCATACCCGGGGTATCGGGTACCGGTTGATATTTCCATCCAAGTTCATCCAGAATATGTATGGCTTGAATATAAGTTTGCGCATTCTGACTTCCGGCAGGGAGATTTGCGGTGGCTAACTCAATTATCTCTCTTTTCAAAAAACCATTCCATGCATTTATACGGATACAATTAGCAGGCAATGCCTCTCCGGTGGTAATTACTGCATTCACAAAAACAGGTTTATCAATAACTCCGTTAAATGCAGGACCCTGTTCTTCAAACTGGAGGTCAAAATAAGCGTCAGCACCGGGGATAGCCCGCTCATTTGACAGCCAGCTAACCAATACGGTACAGGGAATTTTTTTAGAAAGGAATTCTTCCCGCTGCTGATCATCTGCTTTTACCACTATATGCATAAGAATTTCTTAGACAGCAAATTTAGGTTGGCAGGTTGATAGAAATACAGCAAATTGCTGCCGACTAAAACAATTGTTATGGCAAAACAGATCATCAACACAGATAAGGCACCGGCACCCATTGGCCCTTACAACCAGGCGGTTAAAGCAAACGGATTTCTTTTTGTAAGTGGTCAGGTAGCATTTATACCGGCTACCGGCGAATTGGAACTCAGTAGTATCGAGGCCGAGGCACACCAGGTAATGAAAAACCTGTCGGCTGTTTTAGAAGAAGCAAAAATCACCTTTGAACACGTGGTTAAGACAAGCATTTTCCTGAGTGATATGGCTTTATTTACCAAAGTAAATGAAGTATATGCCACTTATTTCAAAGGCGATCATCCTGCCCGCGAAACCGTTGCCGTTAAAGGACTGCCAAGGGGTGTTAATGTAGAGATCAGTGTGATTGCGGTAGTAGATCTGTAAAGTATGTGAATATTGAACAAGGCATTTTGAATGTTGAAGTAGAAGTACTTTACACCCCAACATTCAGAATTTCTTGTTCAATATTCACAATTCATTAATAGCGGTTATCGTATAGCTGGTCGTAAACACCTTTGGCTCATTCGGCCAAAGTAAAATCAGTCCCATCCCATTATTAAAATTATCCGGTGCCCCGCTCAGGTTTTCTATCGCAATACTTTTGCGGTGGTCGGGGGTGTATATCTGTAAAATGGGATAGCTGTTATCCGGTTCAACGGTTAACTTCAAAACCTTATTACTAAACACACATAATCGCTGTGGAACCGATGGATCTAATTGATATGAATTGTCTAAACAAATACCCTTTAAAGAACTGCCATTGATGAATCGGGTATCCTCTAATGTTTTGCCTGTTGGTAACAAATCATCATCAAATTCTAATTGTGTTCCACTGTTAAATTGTAAGGTGCAGTCATCAACTGATTCCCCCAAACGAAAATACGGGTGCCAGCCATCTGCTAACGGAATGGGTTGTATGTTATGATGTACCACGGTAGTCGCAACTGTTAATTTATTCCCCGCTTCCAGTTTCCAGTTAAGGGTAATGTTGTAGGTGAAAGGGTAGCCATCATCTGATCCTGAATATTGATATGCCAGGGTTACCTTTGCCTGCGAAGCATCCGCGCTGGTGTTCACTATTGAATATATGCCATCATACACCAAACCATGTATCGCATGTTGTTTGAGATAGTATTTGTTTACATGATAGGCTTTACTATCAAAGTGATAGTTGCCTTTATACATCCGGCAAACAAACGGACTTAGCTTGGCACTTTTAAAACCATTCGTTATATTTTTTATAGCATCAGCTACTGAGTTAAACCCGTCTACTATATTCACCAGGTTATTGGCAAGTGGTATTTTAAACGCATTAAGTAAGCCGCCAAAAGTATAGATCTCCGCTTCGCAACCGGTATCAGTATCGTGTAAGGTAATTACTGGAAATGCTTCCTGCTCATGAATACTGACTGTAAAAGGCATAACGATGTTTTCAGGTTTGAATGTAAGAAGTTTCCTAATAAGCCCCGTTGTCAATTAAAAGCTAACACCCGTTAACTTTTGCCGCCAATACTGTAAATTTGTCCTCTAGTTTAAAATAAGAGCATGTCATACACCCTCAAACATAAAGTTCGTATAGTAACAGCAGCCAGTTTATTTGATGGTCATGATGCAGCTATTAATATCATGCGCCGGATTTTACAGGCCAAAGGGGCCGAAATTATTCACCTCGGCCATAACCGGAGTGTGGCGGAAATTGTAGAATGCGCCATTGAAGAAGATGTGCAGGGTATTGCCATTACCAGTTACCAGGGCGGCCATGTAGAGTTTTTTAAATACATGAAAGACCTGCTCGATCAAAACGGTTGCGGCCATATAAAAATATTCGGCGGCGGTGGCGGCACTATTTTACCCGAAGAAATTCGCGTGCTGCATTCGTATGGCATCACACGCATTTACAGTCCGGATGATGGTAGGCACATGGGATTGGAAGGTATGATCGAAGACGTGATCAAACAATGTGATTTCAGTTTAAACGGAAATGGAGAATACAAAAAACCCATGACCCTTGGTGAAGTGAAAGATGTACGCAAAGTAGCCCGATTAATTACGAATGCAGAAAACGGACTTCAAACCCCAAACCCCAAACCCCAAACTGCAAACCAAAAGATTCCCGTATTAGGCATAACCGGCACGGGCGGTGCAGGAAAAAGTTCAGTAACTGATGAGATCGTACGCCGGTACCTGCATAACTTCAGAGATAAAACCATTGCCGTTATTTCTGTTGACCCGTCCAAGAAAAAAACCGGTGGGGCCTTACTGGGCGACAGGATCCGGATGAATGCCATTTCGCATGGCCGCGCCTATATGCGCAGTCTGGCAACCCGAGATGATAATACGGCACTAAGTGCACATGTGCAGGATGCGATTGATATCTGCAAAGCCACAGGTTTTGATTTTATCATTTTAGAATCAGCCGGAGTGGGACAAAGCGATGCGTCTATTTTAGATTATTGTGATGTGAGTTTATATGTGATGACACCCGAATACGGTGCAGCATCCCAGCTGGAGAAAATAAATATGCTCGATTATGCTGATGTTGTCTGCATCAACAAATTTGATAAAGCCGGCGCACTGGATGCATTGCATGATGTTCGCAAACAATTCAAACGCAACCATAATTTATGGACAGCCAAAGACGAGGACCTACCCATTATAGGCACCATCGCCGCACAGTTTAACGATACCGGCATAAATGAATTATTCGAAAAAATATTCGAAACAATAGCAAAAAAATGCGAAGCTATTTTTCCTATTGCTCCCTCTTTACGCAGCAGAGAGGGCCGGGGTGAGTCAACCACTACCAAGTCACAGATCATCCCACCAAAACGTGTCCGCTACCTGTCAGAAATAACTGAAAATAACAGGGCATATGATGCATGGGTAACAGAACAAAGTACCATCGCCTCAAAACTTTATCAAATTACCGGTACGATCCAGGCATTTGAATCCACTCCCTCATTGCACAACAAGGATGGGCGTGGTGGCTCCACTCTTTTAGAGATGAAAGATCATTTCGAAAAACAACTCCACCCTGAATGTAAAAAATTGGTTGATCAATGGCCTTCACTTGTTAAAAAATACACATCCGATTTTTTTGAATACCAGGTTCGCGATAAAATTATCAAACAACCCTTAACAGTTACCTCCCTCAGTGGCTCACGTATACCGAAAGTAGTATTGCCAAAATACAAAGACTGGGGCGATATACTTCGTTGGCAGCTACAGGAAAATGTACCAGGCGAGTTTCCTTACACGGCTGGTGTATTTGAATTAAAGCGCCAGGGCGAAGATCCTACCCGGATGTTTGCCGGCGAAGGTGGCCCTGAGCGCACTAACAAAAGGTTTCACTATGTTTCAATCGGCCAGCCTGCCATACGTTTATCAACAGCATTCGACAGCGTTACGCTTTACGGAGAAGACCCTGCCCCGCGCCCGGATATTTATGGAAAAGTAGGCAATAGCGGAGTAAGTATTGCTACGGTAGATGATGCCAAAAAATTATATAGCGGTTTCGATCTTTGCGATCCCAAGACTTCGGTAAGTATGACCATCAATGGTCCCGCACCCATGTTATTGGCCTTTTTTATGAACGCGGCTATCGACCAATTATGTGAGAAATGGATTGATGCCCATGAAGAATGGCCGCGGGTAAATGAATATATCCGGAAAAAATATGAACATGCACCCAAGCCTGTTTATTATAACCCGTCTTCACCTGAACGTTTACCTGAAGGAAATAACAGCTTAGGGCTGCACTTATTAGGCGTAAGTGGTGATGAGGTATTGCCGAAAGATGTCTACGAAAAAATAAAGGCCGAAGCTTTATCACAGGTGCGGGGTACCGTGCAGGCTGATATATTGAAAGAAGACCAGGCACAAAATACCTGCATATTTTCAACAGAGTTTGCATTGAAACTGATGGGCGATGTGCAATCCTATTTCATTGATCAAAAAGTGCGTAATTTTTACAGTGTCAGTATCAGTGGTTATCATATAGCAGAAGCCGGGGCGAATCCGATTACACAGCTGGCATTCACTTTGTCTAACGGGTTCACTTACGTTGAGTACTACCTCAGCCGCGGTATGCATATTGATGATTTTGCACCAAACCTTTCTTTCTTCTTCAGCAACGGCATGGATCCCGAGTATAGTGTTATCGGGCGCGTAGCCCGCCGTATCTGGGCCAAAGCCATGAAGAATAAGTATAAAGGAAATGACCGGTCGCAAAAATTAAAATACCATATTCAAACCAGTGGCCGCAGTTTGCATGCGCAGGAAATTGATTTCAATGATATACGTACAACCCTGCAGGCATTGTATGCCATCTATGATAATTGTAACAGCCTTCATACGAATGCTTACGATGAAGCCATTACTACCCCAACAGAAGAAAGCGTACGCAGGGCAATGGCTATACAACTGATCATTAACCGGGAATTGGGCACGGCGGTTACTGAGAATTTTATCCAGGGAAGTTATGCATTGGAAGAATTAACTGAATTGGTTGAAGAAGCCGTACTGGCTGAATTTGACAGGATTACAGACAGGGGTGGTGTGTTGGGTGCCATGGAAAGAATGTATCAGCGTAATAAAATACAGGAAGAGAGTTTGTATTACGAAACATTGAAACATACAGGAGAATTACCTTTGATAGGCGTAAATACTTTCCTTAATAAAAAGGGAAGCCCCACTATTTTGCCGGGCGAGGTTATACGAAGTACCACAGAAGAAAAGGAACAGCAAATTCAAAACCTGGCATCTTTTCAAAAACGGAATGAGGTCAAAAACAGGGAAGCTTTACATCGCTTAAAAGAAGTAGCCATTAACAGTGGCAACCTTTTTGCAGAATTAATGGAAGCCGTAAAATACTGCTCTTTAGGGCAGATCACGAATGCTCTGTATGAAGTGGGTGGCCAATATAGAAGAAATATGTAGTGCAAATTCTCAAAGTCATCAATCCAAATCTATACCCTTGTAAAAACGAAACCCTGCCCTCATTGCGCGGCGAAGACGAGCACGTCTGCGTACATTCCTTAAAAATGTATTATCTTAACCCCATACTTATAGCAATCAGCTACTACTACAAATCAAGCAAATGAAGCCGGGAATATTTTTTTTATCACTAATGATTTTTTTTGTAGGGCAGCAGGTTAATGCCCAAGCAAGGCGGTACGACAGTTCGTTGAAAGTAGGGAAAGCCGGGTTCAGGATACTGTGTAGCAATAAAAGTGCAGAAAGAAATACAGTAACCGTTAACCCGATTGGCTTTGAAAGTGCAGCACGGGAAGTTTCCATAGAAGTGAAAGGGCGCATTGTTAAAGGCGAAGTTGATGACCTTAACAATGATGGTTTTCCTGACCTTGTGCTGTATGTATATAGTAGTGGCTCAAAAAATACCGGGACTGTTGTAGGGATCAGTTCAGATAAAAACGAAAGGTTCGTCCCTATATTTTTTCCCGACCTGATGGATGATCCGAAACTAAGGACAGGGTATTGGGGGAATGATGAATTTTCCTTAGTGGAGGGTTCTTTAATGAGGCGTTTTCCAATCTACACAACCACCGATACAGCCAATATTAAACCCACGGGAATGATGCGGCAAATACAATACAGAGCAACGGTAACAGAAAAGGGAGCACAAAAATTCAAAGTGGTGCGTAGCTATGAAACAGCAATAAAGCAGTAGCAATCCATTGAAATGATAACAGAAGAGCCAATCACAGGCTCTTTTTTTTATGAGGCCCTATATTGAAATAACCCGATGGATTACCCCAATAAACAGCTTGATTCCGCACCTTATTAAATTATTGTTGCCACTTCCTTTTGAGCTCTACGAGTAGTATCTTTAAACCCCTGATTAAACCAGTTAATATGAAAAACGTATTTATTGCAGCATCTCTTCTTTTTTCTCTCATTTGCTCCTCTCAAACGATACAACAGGTTGAATCAAAAAAAGTAATGCTTCCCAATGGCTGGGCCCTAACGCCCATTGGCCGAAGTTTTCCTTTGGGCGACCTGCCTTTGAATATAGCTGTCAGCAAATCCCAAAAATTAATGGCGGTTACCAATAACGGGCAGAGCGTACAAAGTATACATTTAATAGATCCTGCAACAGAAACGGTTCTTGATAATGCCATCATTCCCAAAAGCTGGTACGGATTGCAATTCAGTACAGATGAAAAAAAATTATATGCATCAGGAGGGAATGATAACTGGATAACAGAATATGCTATTCAAAATAAAAAATTGGTATTAAAAGACAGCATTAGTCTCGGAAAAAAATGGCCCAATAAAATTTCCCCAACAGGTATTGCCCTGGATGATAATAAGCAAATACTGTATGTTGTTACCAAAGACAATAATTCACTTTACCTGGTTGACCTCAAAACAAAGAAAACAATACAACAGTTCTCATTAGGTGGAGAAGCCTATGCCTGCGTACTATCACCCGATAAAAAAGAACTGTATATCAGTTGCTGGGGATGTGATAAAATATATGTGTTTGATACGCAGAAAAAAAATATTACAACAGAAATATCGGTTGGTGATAACCCAAATGAACTTTGCTTATCAAAAAATGGTAAATACCTTTTTGTAGCCAACTCAAATGATAATTCAGTATCCGTTATTAATCTTACACAACGAAAAGTAATAGAAACACTCAATGTGGCACTCTACCCGGATGCACCGAACGGCTCTACTACCAATGGCCTTGCATTAAGCAGCGATGAGAAAACACTCTACATCGCGAATGCAGATAATAATTGCCTTTGCGTATTTGATGTATCGCAGCCGGGGCAGAGTAAAAGCAAAGGTTTCATACCTGTTGGATGGTATCCAACAAATGTAAAAGTGATCGGCAAAAAAATATTTACCTCTAACGGGAAAGGTTTTTCTTCAATGGCAAATTTTTATGGTCCTAATCCATTCGCGAAAATGCAGGATGTGGTGTACCAGCAGGGTGATCCGGCGAAACCCAAAGACGTACAATATATTGGCGGCCTCTTTAAGGGAACCATGAGTATAATAGATGAACCCAATGATCTGCAGTTAGGTATTTACTCGCAGGTGGTTTATCGTAATACACCCTATAATAAAGCGAAAGAACAATTGGCACTTGGTGAAGAGGGTAATCCCATTCCACGCAAGGTAGGCGAACAGGGCCCCATCAAATATGTATTCTATGTGATAAAGGAAAACAGAACGTACGATCAGGTATTAGGTGATGTAAAAGAAGGCAATGGCGACCCGCGACTGGTATTGTTTGGTGAGAATGTAACACCTAATCAACATGCACTTACCAAAGAGTTTGTATTACTTGATAATTTTTATGTAGATGGGGAAGTAAGTGCCGACGGGCACAACTGGACCACAGGTGCTTATGCGACTGACTTCCTGGAAAAAAACTGGGTAACCAGCTATGGCGGAAGAGGTGGTGGTTATGATGCCGAAGGCAACCGTGCAGTAGCTAATAACAAAGGAGGATTTATTTGGGATCATTGCAAACGTGCGGGTGTGAGCTACAGAACCTATGGTGAATTTGCCGATAACTATAAGCCTAATATCCCGGTTTTAAAAAATCACTTATGCCCTTATTTTACAGGATGGGATTTAAAAGTAAAAGATACCACGCGGGTTTACCAATGGAAAAAAGAATTTGATTCTTTACTATCTGTTAATGCCGTTCCACGATTTAATAGTGTGAGGCTTGGCACCGATCATACCGAAGGGTTGCGTAAAGGAAGGCCAACGCCTTATGCGCATGTTGCGGATAATGATTTGGCAGTGGGTATGTTTGTTGAATACCTTAGCAAGAGCCCGATCTGGAAAGAAACTGCCATATTTATTATTGAAGATGACGCGCAAAATGGCGCAGATCATGTGGATGCACACCGCAGCACTGCGTATGTTGCCGGAGGCTTTGTAAAACGCGGTTTTGTAGATCATACCATGTACTCAACCTCTTCAATGCTTCGAACTATCGAACTGATACTGGGCATACCTCCTATGAGCCAATATGATGCTGCTGCACAACCCATGTGGCGTTGCTTTACCAATACATTTAATCCTGCAGGATTTATGGCAAGAAATGCAAATGTAAATCTCATGGAAAAGAACACGGCAATGAATGAATGGCAACAACGTTCAGAAAAATTTAACCTGGCCAAGGAAGATGCTGTTCCCGACCTTGAATTTAACCGGGTACTCTGGCATGGGATCAAGGGCGATAATGTTCCTTTCCCGGAACCTAAACGTGCTGCATTCTTTAAACCGATAAAAAAATCGGATAAAGACGCTGATTGATTATCTACCTGAAGTGATAATAATTTTTGTAACTATTTTTTCAACACCACTATTGTCGCGGATTATGACAAGATAAATACCACTGGCAATTTTGGAGCCTGTATAGCTGCGACCGTTCCAAACAGCCTGGCCACCGAGAGCCCTGGTTTCAAATACCAGTTTCCCATTTAACTCGGTAATTTTTACGAGCGCATTTTCAATCAATCCGCGAATGGCAATAGTACCGTTATAACCCGGTGGAACAGGGTTTGGGAAAACCAACACATTTTCATTGGATGAACCACCTTCGGTAGCAGTACTGCGAAAACTGCAAATACCTTTGAAAGTAGAAATGAATACTTCACCTGTAGACGGATCAACAGCAATTCTTTTTATATCATTACTCAATAAGGGGCTGTTCTCTTCTGTAAAACGATAAATAATTTTATCACCGTCAGGGGAGATAAGCCATACACCATTTTTAGTGCCGATCCATTTCCGGTTGGCTCCGTCTGCGGCCATACACTGTACTGCTTCATCTTTAAATAATAAACCCGCAAACCTGTCCTGTTGAACAATCGGTAAAGTTGCATCGCAGCCCTGGGGGCTGAATACATCTGAAATACACCTGATAATGCCAATACCCCTGTCTGTACCCACCCAAATAAAACCGTTCCTTTCTTTTAATAAACATAAAACAGTATTGCCCGGAAGGTTCCCATTGCCGGCTCCCTGCCGGTAGAACTTCCATTTATCATCGGTGGTATTATCAATACTTTGGCCATAATTATAACAAAATACGCCATTGTCTTTAGGACTCACAATCCATAACTGGTTGATATCATCCACTACAATCTGGCCAACCGCATTTTCCAGGTGCGTAAAAGGAATAGTAAAAGCTTTCCAGGTATTATCTGTTTTACGAACCTGCAGATTTTGTGCGGCACCATAATTACTGATCCATAAATTATTGTTTTGATCAAATGCAAGGCCACTAACACGGTAACTTGTTGGGTCGCCAATCGCTGCTTGTAAGGTGCTGTTATTTTTTTTAAAGATAACAGGTGGTGAAGCACCTTTAAAGTTTACCAGGCCTCCTCCATAACTACCTGCCCAAAGACTGGCATCCAAAGGATCTACAGCTAATGTAATAAAATCCAGTACGGAATCAAGAGCGGGTACGTTAAAAGAACTTTTAGAGTTCCATTGATCCAGTTGATAAGTAAAAACACCATCTCTATTATACTGATAATTCCAGCCACTGTTTACGCTACCGGCAGCAGCGTAGAGTATATCGTGTTGTATCACAATATCGCCACTGGCAGTTCCGGGCGGGCCATTAGGTATGAAGCGTTCAACACCTGTTCCAAATTTTGACAGACCTCCAAACTGATCGGCTACCCAGGGAATACCATTATCCAGGATAGCAGACCTGGGAAAAGAGATCACGCCGCTTTGTGAAATTATTTTTTCAATCATACCATTTGTAGTAAGAACGATAACCCTCGCATTACCGGTTATTGTGCGCTGGCAAACCAATAATTTATTTTCTGATGCAATAGTTTTCACAACCGGCCATACTATATCTGCGTATAACGGAATCCATTTACTGCCATTAAGTATGTATAGAGAATCGCCTTTTTGTGCAATGACTTTATTATTGGTAGTTACAATATTATTGATGCTCCCGCCAGGTAAACCATTTTGGCTGCTTATGTTTTGCCAGAAAGCATAGTTTGAAATATCAGGAGAATTAATTGAAATACTTTTTAAGCCTTCGTCAGTAGCTGCATAAAACAAAGAGCCATCACTTGTGAACCCGTTTATTTTAACCTGGGCTCCATTATTGCCAATAATCCACGTGTCTTTGATCTCATATTTGGAAAGATTTATAACAATAACTCCCAGGCCACTGGACAGATAGGCTAATCCATCCCTACAATAAATATCGTAGATCGTTTTATTTCCTGCAATAGTGCTTCGTTTGATGTCACCGATATTTTTTACGCTGCTGCCCTTTAAAATATCCAGATTACTGTTTTGATAAGCAACTACTACCTGCCGGGTAAAAGCATCCCATCCGATACATTGCACACCTATATCATTCAATCCGGTGACTTTACTGAATCTTTCAAACTCATTATTAGCATCAATGGCGAAAAGATTGGTATTCGTAGCGCAGTATAATTGGTCACCCTTTACAACCTGTATTGTGTTTTGATAATTTAGGTGTTCCCTCCATTGCCCGATGGGGGGAATAGGATTTTGTGCAAGAGATTCCAGGCTGAAAATGAAGAGTAGTAATACCGATATAAAAACAGACTTTCCTATGGCAGCCAACGGTTTGTTTTTTGAACTGATAACCGCATGCTCCGGGAAAACAGATAAAAAATAAGCAAGAAAATAAAGCATGCCCGGTAATTTGTAGAATTAATGCATTGCTCGCCGGAAAATTAAATAGTTACAATGCTGTTCTTAATAGCAAAAATAGCTAACCCAACCCTGGTTTTAACATCCAGTTTTTTAAAAAGATTATCTCTGTAAGTATCAATAGTACGGGGACTGAGGCACATTTCGTCAGCAATTTCTTTATATGTTTTTTCAGTACAGATCCATTTTAAAAAAGTGACTTCGTTTTCGGTAAGCGTATTCAACGCGAAAGTATCAGTATCAAAAACCTCTTCGTGATTAATATAGTGCATGAGTTTGTTACTCACTAACTCATTAATAAAATAGCCGCTATCACGGATATTATCGAGTGCTTCTTTAAAAATTTTGGGTTTACTGTCTTTGAGAATATAGCCACGGGCTCCGTTTTTCAGCATTCGTATAATAGCGGTATCATTTTCCAGCATGCTAAGCACGAGCACTTTGGTTTGGGGTAAATTAGCCTTAATCCAGCTGGATGTTTCATAGCCATCCATTACGGGCATGGTAATATCCAATAACACAATATCCGGTGGCGTTTTTGCTTTTACTTTTTCAATAAATTGTTTCCCATTATTCGCCTCCATAACAACTTTAAAACCTTCAAATGAATTGATGATAGCTACAAGACCTGTTCTTAGTAACTCATGATCATCAACTAATGCAACGAATGTCATAGTAAGGGAGATTTGGGTTTGATGTATAAAGTTATGGTTGTTCCGTTACCCTGCTCGCTTTTTATATCAATAGTTCCATTCACCATTTTAGCCCGGTTAGCAATATTTTGTAATCCAATACCCGGACGGTCTTGTTCTAACAGGGTGGTATTAAAGCCAATACCATTATCGCTGATGCGAATAGTGGTTAGATCGGCCAGGTTGCTTATGTCAACATCAATTGTACTGGCTGAAGCATGTTTGATAATGTTGTTAATAATTTCCTGGATCATTCGGTAAAGAATAATATCAGTATTCGGATCGAGTATGTGAAAATTATCAGAAGTCTGAAAACTTGTTTGATAACGACCGGTTTTTTCGAGCGAGAGTAATAATTGCCTGATAGATTCGATAATGCCAATATCGTGAATACGGTTGTTTTGCAGATTATGACTCAGGTCGCGAAGGTCTTTAATTGCTTTTCCCAACAAATCATCTGTCTGACTGATAGACGCTTCTGTTACAGTACTGCCGAACGTATTAAGGTTAAGGCGAACAAGGCTTAATATCTGTCCGATATTATCATGAATTTCCTGGCTGATATAAGCAAAAGCCTGTTCCTGTATTTCCAGTTGTGTTTTAAGTAAGGTTTGTTCGAAGCGGTTTCTCATCTCTTCTTTCTCTTCTTTATTTTTCCGCTGCCTTCGCAAAAAAACAAAAACGATCAATAACAGGAAGCTGCCGATTAGTATAAAAAAAACCGAAGCAACTACGATTGTGATGAGGATATCTTCTTGTTGT
>JAYTOS010000323.1:0-3367 GCA_043747705.1 Bacteroidota bacterium | reverse complement strand
AGGGCTAACAATTTTACAGTTCTTAAACAAATTTATACACAACAAATCTGTTGGAAGAGTTAAACACACTCTTGCAAATTAACTCCGCCAACGGGTTATGTTTCTGTTTACATAAGAGAAGGCAATAAAATTATTCACACCATTAAACAACGTTTTGGTTTTAGAACAGCTGAATTGCGTAAGCAGGATGGGTTTTATGTGAATGGGAAGAAAGTAATTTTTAAAGGTGTATGCCGCCATAGTGAATGGCCTGAATCGGGGAGAACATTGAGCCGGCAGGTTCACCTGATGGATATTAAAGCCATGAAAGATATGAATATGAACGCCGTGCGAATGAGCCATTATCCGCCGGATAAAGAATTTTTAGATCTCTGCGACAGTCTCGGTTTATTTGTGTTGGATGAACTTACGGGTTGGCAGGCAGCCTACGATACAACGGTTGGCAGGAAATTAGTGAAAGAGCTGGTGGTGCGCGATGTAAACCATCCTTCTATCGTTATCTGGGACAACGGTAACGAAGGTGGCTGGAACCGTGCCCTCGATAATGATTATGCATTGTATGATCCCCAGAAAAGATTGGTCATTCATCCCTGGGAAAGATTTAACGGTACCAATACCAAACACTATCCTGATTTTAAGTATGTACAAAATGAAGTAGCGAATCCAAAAGAAGTATTCTTTCCCACCGAATTTATGCATGGACTGTTTGACGGTGGCCATGGTGCTGCCCTGGAAGATTTCTGGAATGAAATGATGAAACATCCGTATGCCGCTGGTGGTTTCTTATGGTCATTGCATGACGAAGGTGTGAAACGCAGTGACAGACACGATAGTATTGATGTTGCCGGCAATATGGCACCGGATGGTATTGTTGGTCCTTACCGTGAAAAAGAGGGGAGCTTTTATACAATTAAAGAACTCTGGAGCCCGGTTTACATAGATAGTAAAGCACCATTTGCCAACCAGCTATCTATTGAGAACCGTTACTTATATACTAACCTTTCTACACTTAGTTTTGAATGGAGAACAGTTCATTTTCCTTCAGCAAATGAATCGGTAACCAAACCTTCCATCTTACAAAAAGGTGTATTGAAACCGCTTTCACTTGCGCCGGGTGAAAGCGGTTTTTTGTCAATGCCCATCAACAATGATCACGCCGCAGATGCTGTTTACCTGGTAGCCCTTAATGATAAAAGGGATACGGTTTGCAGCTGGAGCTGGGCTTTGAACCCGCCATCGCACTATCTACATACTATTTCAGCAGCCGGCAAAAAAACCGGACTTACTATTAAAGAGGATGCACAGGTACTAACCGTGACCTGTGATGGCATTGATTATACATTTGATAAACTAACTGGGTTCCTGCAGAAAGTGGTTAACGGCACAAAATCTGTTTCTTTTGGCGGAGGTCCTTTATTGGCGGGAAGTAAACAGGTCTTACATCAATTTTCTTCCATCAGTCACGGAACCGAATATTTGGTAACACCCACTTATAATGGCGACAGTCTGCAGGTGAAATGGATATTTGAAACAGGTAAACTTCCCAGGCTTGACTATCACTATATGGTAAAAGATACCGCGGATTTTATGGGCATCGGATTTAATTATCCCGAAGAAAAAATCACAGGTATGAAATGGCTGGGCCGCGGCCCCTACCGTGTTTGGAAAAACCGTTTAAAAGGGCAACAACTCGGCGTTTGGCAAAAAGCATATAATAATACCATCAACGGTGAGAGCTGGATTTATCCTGAGTTTAAAGGGTGGCATTCAGAACTCTATTGGATACAATTGCAGAATACTGAAGCAAATTTTATTGTGTACACTGATCAGCCGGATATTTATTTGCAAATGCTAAAACCTGCAAAGCCCAAAGCTGCCGGCAATAACAACACGAGCCCCCCTTTTCCGGAAACAAATATTGGGTTTATGCATGGGATATCTGCCATCGGAACAAAATTTCAGCCTGCAGAAGTGATGGGGCCACAGAGCAGAAGAAATGTACAGAACAAGAACCATTCTTTTATGGGTACCCTGTATTTTGATTTCCGTTGAGTGATCATTTGGTAACTATTGGTAGTATCTAACAATGCTTATCAAACAGGCTCTTCTTTATTTAATCTGAGGCAACGGGATATCTACTGTTATTTTACATCCTTTGCCGGGTGATGAATCGATTTCGAATTTACCATTAGCCAATTCTGCGCGCCGTTTCATATTTGTCAGCCCAATTCCTTCCTTAGCCGAATCAAGGGTAAACCCAACACCGTTGTCTAAAACGGTCATTCTAAGGTATTCCGGAATAATAAAAACATCCACTTCAATTATTGCAGCATGGGCATATTTAAAAATATTCCTTAACTGTTCCTGCAATATCCTGTAAAGGTTTAATTATATGTCAACACTTACGGGATATTCTTTAACCTTATCATCAAACCGAAGAATCATTTTATACCTGTCATCCATATTAAAAGAATGAAACAATTTTCTGAATGCTTCTTCTACCGAGGTGTCATTAAAGAACGCAGGTGCCATCCGGTGAGAAAGATTCCGTATTTCATCTAAAGCCAATGAACGGCAGTCTCTGCATTTATCAAACCAAACTATTTTAGATGATGGTAAAGATTCTGAAATTTTATTAAGGCTCATCTGGCTAACTGCCAGGATCTGGCATATATTATCGTGCAGCTCGCCCCCAATCTTATTGCGTTCATCCTCTTGTGTTTTAAGAATGGTGTGAATTAATTTGTCTTCATGCAATACCTTTTCTGTGATATCAATAGCTATTACAGATCTGAATTCTTTATCACTTACGGCAATAGGCGTGCTGTAAACTTCTACTTCAATGATTTCGCCGGACTTCTTATAATGACTGAACCTGCCTGCATAGGTACCATCATTTTTAACTTTATTATTTATCACAACGTCTTTTGTTTTTTGAATATCTTCTTCCGGCCTTATTTCCAGGATCGTCATATTCAAAAATTCCTCTTCGCTAAATCCATAGTGTTCAATGGCGGCTTTATTTACCTGAACAAATCTATACGTTTCCGGATCATACAGCCACATGGGTTGTGGACTTAACAGAAAAAGGTCACTGTATCTTTTTTCTGATTTTTAAGAAGCTGTTTGAGTTAAATAAATAAAAAGAGTTATTGGGTCGGTATCAGAATAAAGTTTGGAAGCCAGTCGTTGAGTAATTAATGACTAAAAAAACCACCTTTTCAACTGACTTCCAGTGACAAATTATATAAAGTTTACTGAATGTGAAGCGAAAACCCAAATGGGAGTTAAGAAATATATGGGAAGGGATATGCTATGTAACGCGAACCGGTTGCCAATGGCGGTTATTACCATCGGACTATCCCCC
>JAYTOS010000322.1:0-1098 GCA_043747705.1 Bacteroidota bacterium | reverse complement strand
GATAATGGCGATATCCTTGTGCTGGAAGTTCAGCAACATTTGGGAGAAGATAGTGTGCGTACCATTGCAATGGATGGTACAGAAGGTTTAGTACGGGGTACAGAAGTTATAGATACAGGTAAACCAATCGCAATGCCTGTAGGTGAAGGTATCAAAGGCCGTTTGTTTAATGTAACTGGCGATGCCATTGATGGTTTGCCGCAGGTTAGCAAAGTTGGCGGACGTCCGATTCACGCTAAGCCGCCATTATTCGAAGACCTAAGTACGGCTAACGAAATTTTATTTACCGGTATCAAAGTAATTGATTTGATTGAGCCGTATGCAAAAGGAGGTAAAATTGGTTTGTTTGGTGGTGCAGGTGTGGGTAAAACCGTATTGATTCAGGAACTGATAAACAATATTGCAAAATCATATAGTGGCGTTTCGGTATTTGCAGGTGTGGGCGAACGTACAAGAGAAGGAAACGATTTGATGAGAGAAATGATTGAAGCCGGCATTATGAATTACGGCGACAAGTTTAAACATAGTATGGAAGAAGGTGGATGGGATTTAAGTGCGGTGAATTTGGAAGATCTGAAAGAATCCAAAGCAACATTTGTGTTTGGTCAAATGAACGAACCTCCGGGTGCAAGGGCTCGTGTGGCATTAAGCGGATTAACCATCGCCGAATATTTTCGTGATGGAGAAGGTACGGGACAAGGGAAAGATATTTTGTTTTTTGTAGATAATATATTCCGTTTTACACAGGCAGGTTCCGAAGTATCAGCATTGCTTGGTCGTATGCCAAGTGCGGTGGGATACCAACCAACATTGGCCACCGAAATGGGATTGATGCAAGAAAGAATTACATCAACTAAAAATGGCTCTATTACTTCTGTTCAGGCGGTGTATGTACCTGCGGATGATTTAACCGATCCGGCTCCTGCAACAACATTTGCGCATTTGGATGCCACTACGGTATTGAGTCGTAAAATTGCCGATTTAGGTATCTATCCTGCGGTTGATCCATTAGATTCTACTTCAAGAATTTTAACCCCATTGATTGTTGGGGATGAACATTACAATACTGCTAACCGGGTAAAATTAATTTTACAACGT
>JAYTOS010000321.1:0-5813 GCA_043747705.1 Bacteroidota bacterium | reverse complement strand
CCTGATCGGCCTTGCTTACCCTAATCTTTTTCTCGATAGATTTATAACCGATAAACTGACATACCAGTAAATACTCACCCGGCTCTAATTGAATACTGTAAAAACCTTTGCTGTTGGCTGAAACGCCTTTGGTGGTGCCTTTTACCAATAGGGAGGAGAAAGGTAATATTGCGCCGTTCTTTTCTTTAATAATACCACTGATGGTGGCCGAATACCCAGTGAGGGCAATCATTGCAGTTAGCAGGATGGAAATTAGCTTGCGCATACGTTTGGGTTAGCCCGAAAATAAGCTTAGAAAGCTTTGTTTTCGTATAGGCTTGCCTGGATGGACAATAGTTTAACGTATTCTTATAAAGCCATCAACGGTGTATTACCTCGACCGTCTCAAATAACTACCTGTTAGTGCAGCAAACCCACTTATCAATCCACCTACAACACCTGTAACCAATATTAATACAAGATAGGAACCACCCAAGGGTAATATTTGAGCTACTTTGGCGGATAAAATATGTTCATTAGCTGCGTCTTTTAATAAAGCCATTCCTGCCCACAATAAAAATAAACCCAGGAACCCCGACAAAAAAGCTTTGCCTGGCTTCTGGTGTATGGCAACAGAAACAATTAATGAAGTAACCACAAAACCCCACCACGGAAAAAAAGTATATAAACCGGCTACGTAAGCCAGAAATGCAGTGATCACAATAGCTGATAGTATTTTCATAAATATTTTTTAGCTGTTAGTAAAAGTCATGTGCCATTTCATCTTATCACTTTTGGCAGCGGCTGCTTTTTTAATGAAAAGGATACGGTAATATTTTCCAGTAGCCCAACTATCAACAAACGTATCATAGTATTTGCTGCCGGGGTTACCGCTTTGTCCGCCGGGATATACGCCATATGCCTCTATCTCATCTGTTAAATGAACAATCATACGCCAGCTTGGGCCATGCATATCTTTAGTGGCATTGATCATATGGGTACCGCCACCAATAGGCAGGTGCAGCCTGCTTAACGCGGGTATTTTCAGTAGATGATTTATGCGGGTATCTTTCGATTTTGCCCATTCAAGTTTACCCTCGTGTTCATAGTAATGCAAAATCACCGAAGCTTTTTTAACAGCGGCCATCACATCATCACGGATACTTTCTGTTTTGTTGGCTGTGTTTATATTGTCTGCAAAACGGTAAGCGGAATCTTTCAGCAAGTTTTCCAGCAGGGTTGAAGCATCGGGCCATGTCATGGGTAATTTATTTTTACTGAACTCATCCCCCCATACTTCTGTTTCCAGGCTATCCCAGATACACTTAAATACAGTAGCACCTTTTTCCGATGCATCACCACGCAGGTTCCAGTTCTTTAATATATCTACATACTTTTTTTCATCACCCGATAAAGCCTTTTCGTCAATAAACTTTACTAATACCGGCCGCGCCATTTCTGCAAATACATTGTAGTTTTCCATTTGCAGGTGCTGCATATCTTCTGCAGTAATGGCATTCATCCCAGATAATTTCCGGTTGATGATGATACCACGATACAACGGAAAACTGTTGGCTGCGCCGAGATAATAAGGATAAGTGGAATCGGTGGACATCTGGTTGGCACTGCTCACAAAACCTCTTGCCGGGTTTTTCATCATGGGGTTTTCATCCGCTGGTATAATACCTTGCCACATATAGCTACTGTCTGTTCCCGGCATAACGGCATCGCCCTGCCTTTTCCAACGGGCAACAAAAGCACCCTGTTGTTTGATAGCAATATCCCCCGATTTGGAAGCAAACGCAAAATTCTGTCCGGGACATAACCAACCGGAAATCGCTTTCTGGTAATCGTCGTAATTTTTAGCCCGGTCCAGTTCATAAAAAGTTTGCAGGCCATTACCCGGCGCATGGGCTGTCCATTTAACGGCTAAATATTTACCGTCGGTACTTGCATTTTTATAGGCTTTATCATACATCACCGGGCCAAAAACCGTAATGGCAATTTTTTCCACCAGGTCGGGTTTCCCTTTTATTTTAATGGTTTCTGTACGCTGTTCTGCTTTTACCCAATCACCATTGAACCAATAATCAGATAATGTAGAATCTTTAAATTTCATATCGTAATAATCAATCACATCCCTTCCGGCATTGGTTACGCCCCAGGCAATGCTATCATTAAACCCTATAACAACTGCAGGTGCACCGGGAAAGCTGGCCCCATAGGTATTGTGTGAAGGCGTGCTGATCTGCACTTCATACCAAAGCGATGGCAGGTTCAAACCCAAATGCGGATCATTGCATAAGATGGGGCGACCGCTTTTTGTTTTGCTTCCGGATACTGCCCAGTTATTACTGCCATTGTCTTTATCAGGCACAACAGGTGCCATTGCTGTACTTCCCGAAATGATTTTATTTTTATTCAGATAAACAGAATCAACATTTTTGGGTGCAACAGGTACAATACCCGGATAGCCATACGCTGTTCCCTTGGGTATGATCGGATCTAATGAATCCTGCACATTGGGATACAGCTTATTAAAATCATCATATCCGAAATAATTTTTGGCATTGGTCATTTGAAGGTCCGTTGTTGCGCCCCGGGCTGTAAGGTCGTATGCCATAAACATCATGAACAAGTAGGTTTTTAACGGTGTCCATGCTTCGGGTTTGTAATCAAGCAGTTTATATTCGAAAGGGATCTGTTCTGGTTTTAAAGATTGTATGTACGCATTCACACCATCAGAATAAGCCTGAACTGTAGCTTTCATTTCCGGGTTCTTTTCCATATTGGCCATTGACTGTTCCGCTCCGTACACCATGCCCAGTCTTCTAAAAAAACGATCCGTGGGCAGCCTGTCTTCACCTACTATTTCACTCAATCTTCCGGCAGCTACATGGGTTTGAAATTCCATTTGCCATAGGCGAAACTTGGCATGCAGGAAGCCCTGAACATAATAAGCATCTATATCCTGCTCGGCATAAATATGGGGTACGAGGCGGTCGTCCATATAAACATCCACTTTCCCTTTCAGGTCAGAAAATTTCAGATCGGCATCAAAACCAGTATTGGCAGGCTCTGCATTTTGCCAGAAACCATGTTGCGGGGAAAGGAAATAACCCAACCTGGGGGTTTTACCGGTACCGGTGGTTAATTGCATATTTAATACGGCCACCAGGCCAACAGTACACAGGCCGGAGATCAGAAAAGGAACAATTCTCATTAGCAGGCATTTAGGTGATGAAAATACTGATTTTTATGCATCGGTGGGCAGAATGTGCCCGCCATTGCGGGTAGCCCGACTATAGTTGTTCGGAAGAGATTCACCCAAAGGTGCAATATAAATTAACACTTCCCCACTTTCACCACCTGTACCCCCACCATGCCAAATGAATTTCCCTCCTTACCATTGTATCCCCCCTGCACCTTCACCAGTAACAGGTAACAGCTATATTTTGCCGGCTTCTTAAATACCAGTTCATAAAAAGGTACTTCATCATGTACACTTACCCATTCAGTGCTGATAGAATCAGTAACCAGTCTGCCTTTCTCACCCGGAAACAAGACGGCAATATCATAATAGTAACTATTAACACCCGCACTTTTGAAAACGGGATGGGTTTTGGCGCCAATATCAACACTGATTTTTTGCATATGGCTTGTTACAGTCACATCTACGTTCGTAACTAATTTTGCAAACGTATACCGTTCATTGAGCTCAAGACCTTCAATCGTCATCATGAGTGACAGCAGCTCGGTTTTTTCGGACCGTCGCACACACCGAAGTAGCTCCGGCCATACCTGCCCGGTCATAAAAGGGCTGTAATAACTTTTAAAAAAATGATATACAGGACTAACAGCCGCATTCAATAAAGCAGTTACCGAAGCGTTTTTTCTAAGGACTTTATTACATGGCGCTTTTTTAATTGTACCCCTTGCCGCACGCACATGCTTGTCGTATTTAGTACTATGCACAAAAACCAACCCACCCAATGTTCCCTGCAATTCTATGGTAGCATGAATATTTTTTGCCATAACCGGTTTTAAAACGTATTTTACTCGTACATGGTAATGACTAAAAATAAGTTTTTTTCTTCGAAAGAAATACTACGGGATCTGAAAAAAAAGGTACGATCTACAGAGACCTTATAGAGATGTTATAGAGACCTTATAGAGATATTATAGAGATCTGACTTAACAGGCACTTCATAAACAGAGCATAAACACAGTGGATACACAGCATGTACACCTTATTCGAAAGCTAAGAAAGACAGCAGGCGTAATCTCTGCCATTGTTGGTCAGGCGACTACAGGTATTCGTTAGATATTCACGCAAAGCCGCTAAGAAAGAAAATAAGGCGCTAGGCATCTCTTTACAACTATACTGTACTTTACTTCTTATGCGTACTTGCGTGAAAATATCATCTTCTTAACACCTGTAGTAGGGCACACAACAAGGGTGTATTTAAAAAACCAAATCCAAAACTCCCAACTCATCCGTATTTTTGCCGCAGTTATACTACCCTATGAAGCAATTCAATGTTCCCCATATATACCGCAGCCCGCTGATAAGTGCTATCAAACAACAACGCAGGCTCCAGGATAAACTAAAAAAAGATTTCACTCCAACGTTATTGGATCTTGGCCCATTGCAAATTTACCTCGCCCGCCATTTTGGTTTTTGTTATGGTGTAGAGAACGCTATTGAAATTGCGTTCTCCACTATTGATGAAAACCCGGGCAAGCGCATTTTTTTATTGAGTGAAATGATCCATAACCCACAGGTAAATGCCGACCTGGTAGCGAGGGGTGTTCAATTTTTACAAGACACCTATGGCAAACAATTAATTCCTTTCGAAGAGATTACGGCTGATGATGTGGTAATCATTCCCGCATTCGGCACTACGCTGGCAATAGAAAAACTCCTCAACGAAAAAGGCATTATTACAGCAAAATATAATACCACCTGCCCTTTTGTAGAAAAAGTATGGAACCGCAGTGAACAAATTGCAGAAAAAGGATACAGCATTGTTGTTCATGGTAAACCTAAACATGAAGAAACAAGAGCCACTTTTTCACATGCATCTCAACATACACCCACAGTAGTAGTAAATGATATAGCCGAAACCATTGAACTGGCTAAATACATCACCGGTGAAAAACCTGCTCAAGCGTTTTATACTGAATTTAAAGGGCGTTATTCTGATGGATTTGATATTACCCGGCACCTGCAACAAATTGGTGTGGTAAATCAAACCACTCAATTAGCCAGCGATACACAGGCGATTTCAGATTACCTGAAAAATGTGATCATACGTCATTATGCATTAACAGCAGAGAATATCGGCGAACGTTTTGCGGATACGAGGGATACATTGTGTTATGCTACCAACGATAACCAAACCGCCGTTACCGGCATGCTGGAAACAGAAGCTGATATGGCCGTGGTGATTGGCGGGTACAACAGCAGTAATAGTTCCCATTTAGTAGAATTATGCGAAGCGAAACTACCTACGTATTTTATTGATTCTGCAGACAGGCTGTTGAATCAAACAGTTATTGAAAACCGCAACTGGCAAACCAAAGAATTAACAACCGTCAACAATTATTTACCCAACCGGTTACCACTAAAAATATTGATCACCAGCGGTGCCAGCTGCCCTGATGCCATTGTGGAAACTGTCATTCGTAAGCTTGCCGGTTTTTATGGGGTAGAAGAAAAAATAGATACTTTACTAGTGCTATGTTAATTGTAAGTTGTCATATTTCAAGTGAGTAGTGAGTCGTCAGTTGTGAGTAACATCAGTAATTTCAGCGATATTACTCACTATTCA